>JBKJKR010000206.1:0-3272 GCA_046597135.1 Acidimicrobiales bacterium
GAACTGGCAACCGCGTATGCAAAGCAACGGGTTCAGTTCGGCCGGGTGATCGGTTCGTTCCAGGCCGTCAAGCACCTGCTCGCCGATGCGCTGGCGTCGGCCGAGTTGGCCACGGCCGTGGCATGGGATGCCGTGCGGGCACTCGATGCCGCGACCGGATCCGAGACCGATGTAGCTGACGACGAACAGGCGGCGTTCGCCTGCGCGATCGCCGGATCGGTCGCGCTCGAGGCCTACGAGAACTGCGCCAAGACCAACATCCAGGTCCACGGCGGCATCGGCTGCACCTACGAGCACGACGCGCACCTGTGGTTCCGCCGCGCCACCGCGCTCACCGCGACCTTCGGCCCGATCAACGCGCACCGAGCGGCCACCGCCGATCTCGCAGAAGGCGGGGTCGTGCGAGGTGCCGAGGTCGACCTGGGCGCCGACGCCGACGCCTTCCGCGCCCAGGTGCGGGCCTTCGTCGATCGGTACGCCGCGTTGCCGGCCGAGGAGAAGCCCGACGCCCTGGCCAACAGCGGTTACCTGTTCCCCCACTGGCCCGAGCCGTGGGGCCGGGGCGCCGGACCGGTCGAACAACTCGTGGTCGAGCAAGAGCTGCGCGGCAAGGTACGCCAGCCGAACATGGGCCTCGCGTCGTGGAACCTCCCCACTATCATCGCCTACGGCACACCCGAGCAGCAGGAGAAGTGGGTGGGCGGATCACTCCGCGGCGAGTTCATGTGGTGCCAGCTGTTCAGCGAACCCGACGCCGGGAGCGATCTGGCCTCGCTCACCACGCGGGCCGAGAAGGTCCCCGGTGGATGGCGGCTCAACGGCCAGAAGGTGTGGACGTCCATCGCGCATCTGGCCAACGTCGGGCTGTGCGTGGCGCGCACCAACCCGCACGCACCCAAGCACCAGGGCATCAGTTGCTTCGTCGTCGACATGACGGCGCCCGGGGTGGACGTGCGTCCGCTGCGCGAGCTGACGGGGCACCCCACGTTCAACGAGGTGTTCTTCAACGACGTCTTCCTGCCCGAAGACGCCCTGATCGGCGAGGTCGACCACGGGTGGTCGGCGGCACGCACCACACTCGCCAACGAACGCGTGTCGTTGTCGGGTGCGGGCACCGCGGTGTTCGCGACCAGCGCTCGTGGGCTGTTCGATCTCGCGCAGCGCCACTGCCCCGGCGACACCTCGGTGCGTCAGGAGATCGGCGCACTCGTCGCCCACCACCAGGCCATGGATCTGCTGGGTCTGCGCCGGGTGGGCAAGGCGCTCGAAGGCACCGAGCCGGGCGCGGAGGGAAACGTGGGCAAGCTCCTCGGCAGCGAACACGACAAGCGCGTCACCGACCTGGCCATGCGCATCGCCGGCACCGACGCCGTGTTCGACGACGAGCACCTCGCGATGTGGACGAACAGCTACCTGTTCAGCCGTGCGCTGTCGATTGCCGGTGGCACGTCCCAGGTGTTGCGCAACGTCATCGCCGAACGGCTCCTCGGCCTGCCCCGCGAACCCATGCTTGCCTGATCGGCCTACCGCTACGCTGCGGCTCTCACCGCATCCACCTCACGTTCGGCAGGACCGCACATGCCAATCAACCCCGACGCCGTTGGCGCTGAAGGCAGCCCTTCCACCTTCAGCTGGGATTCCACCTCGAGCATCCTTTACGCCTTGGGTGTCGGCGCCGGCATGACCGACCCCACCGGCTTCGAGCTCGAGTTCACCTCCGAGAACTCACACGGCCTCGAGCAGAAGGCCCTGCCGTCCATGGTCGTGGTGCTCTCGCTGCGCAGCGAGATGAAAGGCTCCGGCCCGCTCGCCGCGCTCGGTTCGTTCAACCCGGCCATGCTCGTGCACGGCGAGCAGTCGTTCACGCTCCACACGCCGCTCACCGTCGAGGGAACCGCGTCCGCGTCCTCGCGCATCGCAGCCATCTACGACAAGGGCAAGGCCGCCGTCGTGGTCATGGAGTCCACCGCCACCGACATCGACACCGGCGAGAAGCTCTTCACCACGTCGTCGTCGATGTTCATCCGTGGCGAGGGTGGCTGGGGCGGTGACCGTGGCCCGTCGGCCAAGTTCGTGGCTCCCGAGCGCGCCCCCGACGCGGTCGTGTCGTATCAGACACGTACCGATCAGGCGCTGCTGTACCGGTTGAACGGCGATCGCAACCCGCTGCACAGCGATCCGCAGTTCGCCGCGCTCGGCGGGTTCGACACGCCGATCCTGCACGGCTTGTGCACCTACGGGTTCACCGGGCGCGCGCTGCTCCACGCGGTGTGCGGAAGCGATCCCGCGCGCTTTCTGAGCATGGCCGGCCGGTTCGCCTCGCCGGTGATCCCGGGCGAATCACTCGACGTGAAGGTGTGGATCGACGACAACACCGCCACGTTCCAAACCTTCGTCGGCGATCGCCTGGTGCTCGATGCCGGCACGATGACGTTCGCGTGAGCGCTGCGGGGTTCCCCGACACGTTCGTGTGGGGAACCACGTCGTCGTCCGTCGGCGCCGAAGGCGTCGCCCCGAATGCTGACTGGTCGGCGTGGGAGCGCGACAACGACGCACCACGATCCGCGGACGGCAACGGCTGGGCGACGAACTTCGCCGACGATGCGGCATTGCTCGCCACGCTCGGCACCAACGCGGTGCGCGTCACCATCGAATGGGCGCGGCTCGAGAACCGCGACGGCATCATCGACACCGATCGAGTGGCCCATGAACGCCAGGTGCTGCGCGACATCCGCGCCGCGGGTCTCGCGCCGTGGATCACCTTGCAGAACGGCTCGCTGCCCGGGTGGTTCCACGACGACGAAGGTGGCTTCCGCGATGCGAAGGCTCGCGGGTACTACTGGCCCCGCCACGTCGATCGATGCGCCGAGTGGTTCGAGGATCTCGTCGCCGGTTGGGTCCCCATCGAAGACCCGATCGGCTGGGCCACCCGCGGCTACCTGCTGGGCACCCGCCCACCCGGCCGGCGCCGCCCCGATCACGCACGCGAGGCCATCGTCGGCGCGCTCGAGGCGAACCACGCGGCGTGGAAGCTGCTCCAGGGCGGCGACGCACCCGTGATGGCCGTGCTGGGCCTCACCACCGTGCGCGCCGCGAACACGCTCGAGGCCCGCAACGAAGCCAAGCACTGGGACTCCGTGTTGTGGGACATCTTCCTGCGCGCCCGACGCGAGGGCGTACTCGATGTGCCGGGTGGCGCATCGCTCGACCGACCCGAGATGGCCGGCGCATTCGACATCGTCGGCATCGCCTACCGTCCTCCGCTGCTGATC
>JBKJKR010000560.1:0-4791 GCA_046597135.1 Acidimicrobiales bacterium
CCCGACGCGATGACCTTGCCGTGATCGACGATGACGATGTCGCGGGCAAGCTGGTCGGCCTCCTCGAGGTACTGCGTGGTGAGCAGCACGTCGGTACCGTCGGCGACGAGGTTGCGAGTGGCTTCCCACAGCTCGGAACGGCTCCGGGGGTCGAGCCCGGTGGTCGGTTCGTCGAGGAGCAGCAGCCGCGGGCGCCCGACGAGGCTGGCCCCGAGATCGAGGCGGCGCCGCATGCCGCCCGAGTAGGTGCGCACGAGCCGGTCGCCGGCCTCGGTGAGCCCGAGCCGTTCGAGCACATCGCCCGCGGCGGTTCGAGCGGCTCGTTTGTCGAGCCCGAACAACCGAGCGACGAGCTCGAGGTTCTCCCGGCCGGTCATGGCCGGTTCGACGGATGCGTACTGACCGGCCAGCCCGATGACGCGCCGCACGCGCTTGGGGTCGGCCAAGGCGTCGATGCCGGCGACGCGCAGCGTGCCCGCGGTGGGGCGCACAAGGGTGGCCACCGCGCTGATGAACGTGGTCTTGCCCGCCCCGTTCGGGCCGAGCAGCGCGGTGATGCGCCCCGACTCGGCCACGAGGTCGAGCCCGCCGAGTGCGTGGACGTCGCCGTAGTGCTTGCTTAGGCCTTGTGCCTCGATGATCGGTGGCATGAGTGCTCCTGGATGCGGCGTGCGGGTTGACCAGTCTGGCGAGGCGGGCATCGTCCTGCGCGAAGTTTTGGATGTGATCGGTTCACCATGCCGGTCGAACGTGGACATCTCCTGTGCAGGTTCGCGGCGCGAGTGCGACGTTCGGGTTCCGCATCGTCATGGGTGATTGTCGTTTGTGGCCCGCCGGCTGTGGGTACCCACGCATCGCTGCTCGACGAGCGGCGCCCCCAGGAGGAGACCCACCATGAGCAAGGAACCCGTGACCGGAGCGAAGCCCGACCGCCCCCCGACAGAAGCCGAAGAGCGCGCCGCCGAGGCTGCGGCCAAGGACGTCGACCTCGACAAGGTGGCCGAGAACTACGAAGAGATGATCGAGGTCGGTGCCGACGTCGAAGGCGAAGGTCAGATCGATCCCGCGAAGTAGCACACCGCAGCGCAGTCACCGCCGACCCCGAGGACGCCGACGCCTAGGACGGGAGCGTTCCCGATTCGCTACCGTCGGACATGGTCGCACCGGACACCGCTGACGCGCTCGACACGACGACGCCGGGCGCGCGCCTGCTCGTCGAGTGGATCGAGGCCGAGACCGGTGGGACGGTCGTGGCGCTCGAGCGACTGGCCCGATGGCGACTCGGGTGGTTCGTCGATGTGGCACGCGGTGACGAGCTGCTCGAGTTGTACGTGCGCGGCGCCCGCGGGCCCGATTTCCCATCGCCGTATCCGCTCGAGCATGAAGTCGTCGTACACGGCATGCTCGAGGCGGAAGGCTTCCCCGTGCCGCACGTGCACGGGCTCGTCGACCTCGGGTTCACCACGGCGATCGTGATGGACCGGGTTCCGGGCGTCCAAGGCCTGGCGGACGCCGCCGACGATGTGACGCGCCGGCGCCTCATGTTCGAGTGCGTCGACCACATGGCACGCATGCACCGACTCGACGTCGACCAACTCGCGGCCCGTGGCTTCGACGTGCCGCACACGTCCGACGAGATCGTGTGGAGCGGCGCCATCGCCCGGCTCGAGGCGAACTACCTCGCGTCGACGCAGCCACCCGACCCGGTGATCGAGTTCCTGCGCCGCTGGCTGTGGCGCAACCGGCCGCGCGATCGTACGAAGGCGGCCTTCGTCAGCTGGGATGCCGCGCAGTTCCTGCACCACGACGGTGCGCTCACCGCATTGATCGACTTCGAGCTGGCGCACGTGGGCGACCCGTACATGGACCTCGCCCCGTTGCGGTCGCGCGACACCATCGAACCGTTCGGCGATCTCGCCGGCGCGTTCGCGCGCTACGCCGAAGCAACCGGCGAGCCGATCGACTTCGCCGTGGTGCGCTACTTCGAGGTGTCCCAGCTCACCGCCACGCTGATGCTGCAACGACCGGTGATGCTCGCGCCCGACGAGCACAGCGACCTCGTCACCCACTTCGTCTGGTACGTCGAGAGCGCCCGGTACGCATTCGACATCCTCGCCGAGATCAACCAGTTGACCCTCGAGTCGGTCGAGTCGGTCGAGGCCCCGCCGAGCGCTCACGGCGCAGCACATGCCCACCTGGTTCGAACCCTGCACGTCGCAGCACGCGCGCGCTCTGGCGGTCCGGCTTCCGCGGACGACACCGAGCGGCGTTGGCAGGCCCGGTGCGCGTACCGACTCGCGCGCCACCTGCAGCGCGTCGACGAGATCGGCGCACTGGTCGACGCGGCCGAGCTCGCCGACGGATCGAGGGTGCTCGGCACGCCGTTCGAGGATCGCGTCGGCCTCGATGTCGCGCTCGTCGAGCGGATCACCCGCGAGGATCCTGCCGACGACATCGTGCTCATCGACTACCTCAACCGACGGATGCAGCGGGCGAGCATGGTCCTCGGCCCGCCGGACGCGCTGCTGGTGCAGCACGTCCCACTCCAACCGCTCACCCTGCAACCGTTCACGGCGTAGCGCTCACCCTGCAACCGTTCACGGCGTCGCGTTCACCCTTGTTGGATCTCCTCGAAGTTCTTGATCTGGCCGTCGCCATACCCCGGCATGATCTCGTTGTAGCCCGAATAGGGCCCGATGAGATCGAACGCCCGCACGTTGTAGTGCTGCAGGTAGATCGTGCGCCGAACGTTCGGCCCGGTGGGGCCCGGGCCGGAGTGCAGGCCGCATCCGAAGTGCACGGTGGCGTCGCCCGGCTCGGTGACGAGCGGGATGATCGGCAGCTGCCGTTGGCGCTCCTCGTCGGGGAACGGATGGAACGCCTTGCCCCACGAGCCCGCCATCATGTGCAGTTGCGAGCTGTCGGGGTTGGCCGCGTCGAGTTGGACTCCGACCAGCACGCACGGACACGTGATGTGGCAACCGCCCATGCCGCAGTCGTTGTGGAACGGCAGGTTTGCGTAACCGGTGACCTGCGTGCCGGGCGAGTACTCCTTGAGCACGGCGAGGATGCCCTCGATGCGGTCGGGCACGGGGACGACCTGCTCGTGGCTGAGCCCGACGAGGGCCTTGACCCGCGGGTGGTCGTACAACGATGCGATCAACGGCGAGCGATCGCTGAGATAGGTCAGGCGGTACGGGTACTTCGCGCCGTCGGGATCCTCGGCCCACCACGACGTGAGCTCGCCCTCGACCGCGCCGTCGCGGATGCGGTCGATCTCCGCGCCGAGATCGGCGACGAGAACCGGGTCGAATGCCTTGCGCACCACGAGGTAGCCGGTGCTGCGGAGGAAATGCGTCATGTCGGCAGGGTCGTCGTCGACGGCGAACGACCGGGTCAGGTCGAGCGCTCGACCGTGGCGGTCGACGAACTCGATGGCGTCGGGGCGATAGATCTCGCGGCCCGAGTAGAGGTGCCGTATCGCCGGGTCCCAGGCGTCCCACGTGTCGAGGCTGCCCCGCGAGAACGTCACGGCACCCGAGTACAGAAGTCCGATGCGCGTGCGCATCTCGTAGAGGTAGTCGATCCATGCGTCGTCGTCGACCAGGTGGACCACCGTTTCCGCATCGGCGACGATTCCGGGCTCGATCTCGATGCGGCCGTCGCGCACGACGTAGCTATATGCCCGATCGCCGGGCAGGACGATTGCGAGCGGGGCAGCCGTTCGCACGTCCCAGACGGCCCCCTCGCTGCGGCCCTTGCGGAGCCGCTCTGGCAGCTCGTGGCGGTGGAACTCGTCGAAGTCCACCGGTGCGTACCCCGCGATGCGGTACATGCCCGACAACACGACGTCCTTGCCGACCTGCTGCGCCATCGCGACCCCCCGGTTCGATGACCGAATCCTCGCGCATCGGCGGTGGCGGTGCGGGCTACCGGGTCGTGTGCGCTGTTGGGGCGAAGCCCAAGGTGTGCGCTACTTGGGCGACTTGCCCAAGAGGGCGGCACTGCAGCCCGGACACAGCCACCACGCGTACTCGGCCGTGAACAGCAGGGTGTCGTCGACCGGGAACGTGACCCGGCACCGGCTGCACTGACGACCGTGCTGAGGGTCGACCTGGGGGTCGTTGGTCGCCATGATCTGCTCCGATCGGCGGCGCTCGGGCGCCGACGTGGCCCCAGACTACGGGTCAGCCCCGGCTTCTGGGCACCTCCTGGGGCGAGTGGCGCACGGTTCGCCTTCCGCCGCGGCACAATGGAGGCCTCGAGTCGTTTCGGTCCGCAACTGGGACCGGATCCGGTCGGGAGAACGGACCCACCATGTTGATCGCGAGCCCCGATCGAGCGGCACTTCGCCGCGTCGTCCCGCTCGCCGAGCGCAGCGTGTGCGTCGTTCGCTCACAGTCGGGTCGCCTACACCGTTCGGGCATGCCGCAGCAAACGGTGCGCGCCGACGTAGGGTTCTCCCATGGCTGCAAAAGAACGTCAGACGACCGAGGCCAAGAAGCCCGGCCGTACCCTCAAAGAGAAGCGTGCGGCGAAGGACGTCAAGCAGGCGGCTCAGAAGCTGGCCCGCAAGGGCTGGGAATCCAAGTAGCGCTCCGCTGCTCGCCGTAAAGGCACCGATCTCGCCGCAAGGCACAAGCTCGACTCGGCGTGCGTGGTCATCCGGACCCTGCCCGCCGAACGAAAGAAAAGAAGAGAGAAGAAAAGCATGGCAATCCAAGGAACCGTCAAGTTCTTCAACTCCGAGAAGGGCTACGGCTTCATCTCTCGGGAACAGGGTGATGACGT
>JBKJKR010000566.1:0-3210 GCA_046597135.1 Acidimicrobiales bacterium
CCCGACTCGCGCAGTCGGTCGTGGCCAGCCCGGACCGAACCGTGTGGACCATCACGCTCCGCCCGGGCGTCACCTTCAGCGACGGAACGCCGTTCGACGCCGAGGCCGTGAAGTTCGGTCTCGATCGGCATCGATCGGGTCAGGCCGGCGCACCCTCGTGCGAGACGCTGCGCGCGTGCCCGGGCAACAGTCGGGCGTCGGCCTCGTCGATGTCTTTCGTACAGGACATCACGGTCACCGGTCCGGGCTGGCCACGACCGACTGCGCGAGTCGGGGCTCGTAGGTTCCGACTGCCGGGTCGTAGCGCACGAGCGAGTCGTAGATCGCCAGCATCTCGTCACCGCCGCCGTCACCGTCGCCGTCGGCCACGATCGGGTCGAGACCCGCGGGTGCGGCGAGCACGCCGACCGACAGCACGCCCCCGCGCACCGGAGCGCGCGTGGTGGAGGTGGCCCCCGACCGCGGCGCCTCGATCGTGGTGCTCGCCCCACCGACCGTGCCGGGTTCGGCAACGGGCGCAGGCGGCTCTCCCCCGCTGCACGCCACGAGCACGAAGACGAGCAGCAGCACGACGAGCGTCGACGAGGTGCGCCGATGGGGGCGCCCGGTGCGCCGTGATGACCGCACAGACCCTCCCGAGGCATCGTGCATGCTGGACCTGACGAACCTACGCCGCGATCACCTGCTCGGCGAACAGCGCGAACGCCGCTTCGGGTTGGCGGGCGAAGACGAACGCGGGCACCATCACGCGAGCGACACCCAGCGCGGCGAGCTCGTCGACCGCGGCCCGCATCGCACCGTGGTCAGCGCCGGCCAGGGCGCCATGGCTCGCGCTCAGCTCGATCGCGTGCGGATCGCGGCCAGCGGCGACGGCGGTCTCTCGAACCACCACGAACAGTTCGCCGAGACGACGGGGCGAACCTTTGGCCGGGAAGAACCCGTCGCCGAGCCGACCGGCGCACGCCGCGGCCGCTTCGGTGTGGCCGCCGACCGTGATGGGGACGTGTCCTCGCAGCGGCTTCGGGTTGCAGCTCACGTCGGCGAACGAGGCGAACTCACCGGCGAACGCCGCGTGGTCGTGCGCCCACAGCTCGCGCAGCACACCCACGTACTCGTCAGTGCGTCGCCCGCGGTTCGGCCACGGCACGCCCAGTGCGTCGAACTCCTCGCGTAGCCAGCCGACCCCGATGCCGAGCTCGACGCGTCCACCCGACAGCGCGTCGAGCGTGGCGACCTCCTTGGCCAGCACCACCGGGTTGCGCTGCGGGAGGATCAAGATGCCGGTGCCGAGCCGGATGCGAGTGGTGTGCGCGGCGACCCAGGTGAGCCACACGAGCGGATCGGGCATCGGTGTCGATGCCTTGGCCGGCATCTTGCCGTCGCGCCCGTAGGGATACGACGACGTGTACTCGTCGGGGAACACGACATGTTCGACCGTCCACAACGACTCGAAGCCTGCCGTCTCGGCGAGGGTCGCGAGGTGTGCCGCACCGAGGGCGTCCGCGAATGGAACCGTGTTTGCGAACCCGAGACCGAACTTCATGGTTCTGGAAGACTCCCACGCATGGATCAACTCGTGCTCTACGTGCCGTTCCCGATGCTGCATCCGGCCATCGATCGCGGGCGGCTCACCGCGCTCCATCCCGGGATCGAGGTCGTCACCGAACCGGTGTACGACATCGCCCACCACGAACGCACGATGCGCGAGCAGGACCCGCACAGCCCCGAGACTCGAGCGCTCGCCGTCTCCCTCTCCGAGGATCAGCGCGCGATCCTGGCTCGCACCCACGTGATGTGGACCCTCGACGTGCCGCTCGATCTCCCGACGGTCGCGCCGAACCTGCGCTTCGTGCAGGCCATCGGCTCGGGGGTGGGTCAGTACGTCGCGTCGAACCTTCCGGAGGGCGGCATCCTCCTCGCGAACGGCGCCGGCATCGGTGCGCCACCGATCGCCGAGTGGGTGCTCGCACGCATCCTGCAGATCCTGAAGAACCTGCCCGTGCACGACCACAACGCGCGCGAGCACCGCTGGGAGAGCGCGCTCGGCAGCAACCTCCAGGGCAAGACCGTCGCGATCATCGGCCTCGGCGCGATCGGCCGGGAGATCGCTCGACGGGCGCCAGCGTTCGGCGTGAACCTGCTGGGTCTTCGCCGGCGCCACGAGCCGGGCATGGTCGACCCCGATGTCGACGAGGTGTTCGGGCCGGCCGATCTGCACGAGGTGCTCCGACGCAGCGACATCGTTGTCGTCGCGGCACCGGGCACGAACGACACCGACGACATGTTCGACGCCGCCGCATTCGCAGCGATGCCCGCCGGCTCGGTCTTCGTCAACGTTGCGCGCGGCACGCTCGTCGACGAGGCCGCGCTCATCGCGGCGCTCACCAGTGGCCACCTGCGGGGTGCCGCGATCGACGTCGCCCGCGTCGAGCCGCTGCCGGCCGATGACCCGCTGTGGGACGCGCCGAACCTGCTCATCTCGCCCCACAGCTCAACGTCGGGTGAGGGCTACGCCGAGCGGGCGTTCGAGTTGTTCTACGGCAACCTCGAACGCCTGCTCCGCGATCAACCGTTGGTCAACCTGATCGACCTGTCCGACGGCTACTGATCGGCGGTACGCCGGGTGACCCGCGGTGCGCGCGGTTCGACGCGCCCCGCGGTGACGCTGCGATAGACGATCGCGAAAACGATCACGCCGAGCAGCATCGACATCATGACCACCATGAACAGGTTGCGCGAGTCGGTGCCCGCGATGAAGGTGTGCACCGTGGCGGCCACGAACAGCGCAAAGCTCGACCAGTGCACGATTCGCCACCAACGACGCGGGATGTGGCGCATCGCGAGCGATGTCGCCTCGACCACGACCAGCAAGTACAGGGCGACCACGCCCCACGCGACCGCACCGGGTTCGTAGGCCGAGGCGAACGGCACGAAGATCTCGCGCCAACCGAAGTGCAGGTAGTTGTCGGCCACCAGTGCGCCGATGTGCAACGCGACGAAGGCGAGCGAGAGCCCACCGAGGAATCGGTGCATGTCGAGCAACCAGCGCGGTCCCTTCTTCAGCGGGATCATGCGGCTCGCGACCATGAGCCCCCACGCCATCGAGAGCGCGAGCAGCGCCCACGCCACGATGCCGCTCGACCGCGCGACGTACCACCAGAACTCGGGCTTGAGCGCAGCGATCACGGTGCGAGCACCGATCGCTGAAGC
>JBKJKR010000568.1:0-6272 GCA_046597135.1 Acidimicrobiales bacterium
CGGCCGCGGCGTCTTTTCGTAGAGGTGCACATGCGCCCGGTCAACCTGGAGCGCTCGGGCGGTTCGCTCGCGAGGGTCGACGCCGTCGGCCCCGCCGAGCACGTTCACGGTGGCCACGCTGGGCGTGACGAGCTCGGTGCTGCCGAGCGGGAGGTCGAGCACCGCGCGGAGGTGGTTCTCGAACTGCGAGGTGACACAGGCGTCGATCGTGAAGTGCCCGGTGTTGTGTGGCCGCGGTGCGAGCTCGTTGACCAGCAGCCGACCGTCGACCACGAAGAACTCGACCGCAAGGATGCCGATGGCGTCGAGGAGGTCGGCGATCGCGACGGCGATCGACGTTGCTTCGGCGGCCATGGTCGGTTCGATCGCGGCCGGAGCGACAAGGGAGTCGCAGACGAAGTTCTTCGTGTGGGATTCGACCACCGGGTAGACGACGTGCTCCCCGCCCGGTCGTCGGGCCACGAGCACGGACAGCTCGCGTTCGACGGCCAGAGCCGGTTCGATGAGCAGTGGCGCATCAGCCGCGACCGCACACGCCATCATTGCCTGCTCGTCGCCGTCGACGAAGCGCACGCCACGTCCGTCGTATCCGCCGCGCCGCGTCTTCGCGACCAGCGGCCACCCACCGACGGAGCGGGCGAACTCGACGATCTCCTCCGTTCTCGACGCAACGGCGAACCGGGGGACCGGGAACCCGAGCGTGGCAAGTTGGGTCCGCTGGGCGGCCTTGTCACAAGCGCGCAACGCGGCGGCGCCGGGCCGGATGATGCGGCCCAGGCGCGTGAGCGCGTCGACGATCTCGGGGTCGACGTTCTCGTGGTCGAAGGTGACGACCTTGCACCGGCGAGTGAACTCGTCGAGTACCCGTGGATCGCCCGGATCGCCGAGCACGACGTTCGGACAGACCGAACGGATCGCTTCGTCGGTCGGGCGTGCGAGGACGCACACCTCGATCCCGAGGCGTCCGGCCGCAAGCACCATCATGCGCGCCAGTTGCCCGCCGCCGACGATGCCGAGGGGTACAACTTCGGCGATGGTGGCGGGTTCACCGTGCTGTTGGGTGTTCACCGTTTCTCCGTTCGTGGAATGCGTTCTGAGGTCGCGTGCTCTCCCAGCCGTCGGGCGTCCATCGCTCGACGGCTCCGGTCGATGGTTCGATGCGCAGCAGGTGCAGCCATGCGTTGGCCACGAGGTCGTGGACCACGGCGTGTTCGCGGATGATCGAGTCGATGCCATGTCGGGGTGCTTCGACGAACACCGAGAGCCGCAACGGCGCATGGCGCAACGTGCATCCGTCGTGGAGTGACTGCATGGGCAACCCGATGCGCAGGTCGCCGCCGTTGCCTTCGAACACCCCGATGCGTCCTCCGACGACGTTGTGCAACACCTTGTTGCCGCTCCCGTAGCGATGGTTGTCCACCGTCGATGCGTTGTACTGGAGGTTGATCCACGACGTCACCACCATCGGCGCGGTCATGATGAGGGTGAGCACCGAGAGCTCGGCATCCATTCGCCAGTCGTAGTCGTGGAGGAAGCAACGTCCTTGAAGGTCGAGGTGGCGGGTACGAGATCTCGGCGCCACGATGAACGCGGCGTTGCCGGCGAGCCCCCATTCGGGGCGCACCTGCGACCAGTCGTTGGCGCGTTCGAGCACGGCCCGTTGGAGTTTCTCGGGCTCATCGCGGAGGTGGCCGAGTGCGAGGCTGTCCGCGCGTTCGGCTCGCGCCCGCCCGCCTGCTGCATCCAACCAGTGCTCGAGACGCGCGAGCTGTGCGAGGTTGCTGCCGGGGACCAGGTCCGTGTCGAAGAGCTGAACCCCGTCGGTTGTCGTGTTGTGGAGCGCGGCCACGAACCACGTGGTCGACGGCACCTCGATGCCGGCCCCAACGAGGTGTGTGCGAACCGCGGCCGAGTTGAGGAGGTCGGCCAGGACACGAGCGTTGACCTCGCCGGTCTGGCCTCCGCACGCTCCGCAATCGAGCCCGGCGGCGTGCGGGTTGTTGGCGGTCCGACTGCCATGGCCGCACAACATCACGAGCGGTGCGAACCCGTCGGTCAGGCCCATGGCGCGCAACACCTTCTCGCCGACGACTGCGGCTCCTGCGGGGTCATCGTCGACGATGACCAACCGTGGCCGTAGACCCTCGGATGTTGTGCCCGTGAGGCCGTCGTTCTCCCACTTGGGGGGCGCGCCGGTGTGGGCCAGGCTCTCCTTGAGCAGCTTCGGCCCGTACAGCAGGCCCATGGATTCGACGAAGCTGAACACCGACGAGGGAGCACTGCGGAAGCGGCTCCATCGTTGGCGGCTCGCCAGTGTCACCGAGCGCTCCGCGGCAATGTCGTCGAGGTCCGGCCCGTGGGCCGGCGTGGTCTCGCTCACGTTCATGGCGGGCGCGAGCAGCCCCGGGAGCTGAGGCCGGGTCAGGGCACTGCCGACGGGCGTGTAGGCGATGGGCAGCCCGAAGAACCCTGCGAAGCCTCGTGTGTGGATGGCCGGTGTCACCGACTCGAGGGCCCGACGGAACACTTCGGAGCGCACATCGATGCAGAAGACGGCCTGCGTCTCCGGCGCACCCGTGGGTGCCGCTTCGCTCTGCGCGAGCTCGTCGATGATCGTGGCTTGGTAGGTCCGCTCGAGGGCAGCTTGGAGCACCCAGTCGACGCGCTGCTCGTCGGCCGCCGTCGCAGCTGACGCGTGTACGGCGCGCCAGCTGCTCGCCCATTCGTCTGCTCGGTCAGGGTCGTCGGCGTCGTTGCGCAAGAGCCAGTCCCACGCAAGGCGGATGGCCAACAGGGCCACGATCTCGTCGTCGCCGCCGCCGACGAGTCGAGCCTGCCAACGGCGGTAGGCGCACCATGCGGCCCACCCGTTGACCGAGAGCAGCAGGGCCGTGAGGTAGGCCTCGCGCCCGACGTCCGGGACCATCAGCTCGTCGAGCATGACCGCGATCGCGTCCGCGGCCGAGGCCGGCAGCCGGGTGAGCTGCTCGCGCACCCATGACGCGCCGTGACGCCAGGCGACGGCGTGCAACACCGTGACCTGGTCGCGCCATCCGGTGAAGAGATCGACATCGCCCTGCGGATGCCAGGAACCCTGCCAGCGGTCGAAGTGGGCTGCGCAATGCTGGCTGATCTGGTTCAGCACCAGGTCGGCCCAGCACTGACCCGGACGCGGCTCCTGGCCCAGGTCGCGCACGTCGGTCATCAGCGCGGCGCGCGAGAGCGGCTCCAGTGTCGAGTCGGCGCGTTCGTGCAGCTGCGCCCGGGCGAGCTCGGCGACCAGCGGCTCGCCGAGGGCACCCGCCGCGGCGTCGAGGTGTTCGTCGCGGAGCCGTCCCGCCTGCCATTCCTCACAGAACCAGGAACGGGGCATGGTGAGCGAGGTGCCGGCCAGTGTGGCCAGCGTCGCCGCGGCCTCCGGCGCGGGCACGCTCCGCCACCCCCAGTACGGGTTCACTGCGATGAACTGGTCGAGTGGCCAGGTCGGTGCGATCCGATCGCATGCGGTGGCGATGCAGTCGTCGATGGCGATCATGTGAGCGGTCCGATCGAGTGCGCGATTGCGTTCTTCGCCGGTGCGCTGAAGTGGGGACGCGCCGTGGGTCGAGGCAACGGCGACGGTTCGGCGAGCGGTCGCGGCGGTGGCCACAGCCTGAAGACGAAACGGGTGAAGTGCTCATCGAGGAAGAGCCCGCCGTAGATCCACGGGTAGAGCCGCTGACGGAGCCGCGCCGCAGGCGCAACGGCGCCGACGGACTGCACGACGAACAGCAGCGCGAAGGCCACTGCGACCACGACGAGCAACGCCGGCGGTGCAGCAGCGCCGTGCGGCACGAGGCGAGCGAACACCTCGTGCAGTCCCAGGTACGCGATCGGCACGGCCGCGGCGCCGAGGATCGCGGCTGCAGTTGCCCGCGGTCGTTCACCGTCGGCGCGACCGCGCACGAGCGGAACCGACGCCAGGGCAACGATGCCCGCCATGACCCACACGGTGCCGGTGAGCGGTTCGGCGAACGCGAGATGCCCCCACGCCCAACCGATTGCTGCGGTGCCGACCGCGGCGACCACGGTGGCGGTGACCATGGAGGCGCCGCCGACGGCTTGCTGCTCGATGGCGAGCTGTCGCCGCTGGGTCTGGCGCACCGTGCCGCCTGCGCCGAGGAAGGCGTGGGCCTTGTAGAGCGAGTGTGCGAGCAGATGGAGCAGCGCCATCTCCCACAGGCCGAGGCCGCACTGGATGAGCATGAACCCCATCTGGGCGCAGGTGGACCAGGCGAGGGCGACCTTGATGCTGACCCGGGTGGTCATCACCAACGCGGCAATCACTGCGGTGGCCGTGCCGACGACGACGAGCATCGTCCGTGTCTCGACCGCCCGATCGACGGCGGGCGCGAAGCGCAGCAGCACGAACCCGCCGAGGTTCACCACGCCTGCGTGCAGCAACGCCGACACCGGGGTCGGCGCCTCCATCACTTGGATCAGCCAACCGTGAAAGGGCAACTGCGCGCACTTCAGGAGGGCGGCCAACGCGACGAGTGCGATCCCGACACGGGCGCCGGTGGGCAGCGAGGCCGAGGTGATCACCCCATCGACGATCCGGTCGATCCGCAACGTGTCGAACGTGGCGCCGAATGCGACGACGGCGCCGAGCATGCAGACATCGGCGAAGCGCGCCAGCAGAAACTTCTTGTGCGCCACCGCGAGCGCCACCGGCCGCTCGCGGAAATGCGTCAGCAACCCGTGCAGTGCGAGGCTGGTCGATGTCCAGGCGAGGGTCATCACGAGCAGGTTGTTGGCGATCACCACGACGGCCACTGCGGCAAGTGTGGCGAGCAGTCCCCGGATGTAGCGCCGCTGGTGCGGGTCGCCCGCCAGGTACGTCTCCGAGTATCGGATGACCACCCATGCCACGAAGCTCACCAGCACGAGCACCACCACGCCGATCGTGTCTGACCGCCACATCGCCCCGGCCCGCGGTTCGGTGGCGGCGCGCACGACGGTCGCCGCTGCGGCGCCGAGCAGCATCACGACGGATGCGACTCGAGCCCATCGCCATGCGTGGGCCACGGTGGGAACCCGCGACGTAGCGGCTGCGCTCACCCCGACGGCGACCGCCGGGGTGAGCAGGAGTGCGGTGTGCCAGAGCGGCAAAGCCGTGGTGGCGATTTGGGACACGAGCGAGGGTCCTTGGGAGAGGGGGCGCTCGTCAGCTTGACGGTCGCTTATCGTTCTGTCCAACATATGAAACCGAACAGAGCGTTCGGTTTTGAAGAACGAATGGAGGCGTCATGTCGCAGCTCAACTTCCATCATCTTCGCTACTTCTGGTCGGTCGCGAAGGAGGGGAACCTCACTCGAGCAGCCGCGCAGCTGCACGTGTCGCAATCGGCGCTGTCCGCGCAGATCAAGCAGCTCGAGACCCAACTCGGGCAAGCGCTGTTCAAGCGCACCGGCCGGTCGCTCACGCTCACCGACGCCGGGCGGTTGGCCTTCACCTATGCCGAGACCATCTTCGCGACCGGCAACGAACTGGTCGAGGTGCTCCGCGAAGGGCGCCGCGAGGAACGCCAGGTGTTGCGCATCGGCGCGGTAGCAACTGCCTCGCGCAACTTCCAGGAGAACTTCATCCGGCCGGTGCTCGATCGGGACGACGTCGAGCTCGTGCTCAGCTCCGGCAGCCTCGCCGAGCTGCTCGCTCGATTGCGCGTGCACTCACTCGATCTGGTGCTGTCGAACCAGCGCGTCCACGCCAGCACCACCGACCCGTGGCGTTGTCGGCGCATCGCCCGCCAACCCGTGAGCCTGGTCGGCCCACCCCGACCGACACCGTTCCGGTTTCCGGACGATCTCGCTCGTGTCCCGCTGCTGCTGCCCGGCCGCGACAACGAGATCCGAGCCGCCTTCGACCTCCGGTGCGAACAGCTCGGTGTTCGGTACCGGGTGCGCGCCGAGGCCGACGACATGGCGCTCCTACGTCTGCTCGCACGCGACTCCGACAGCATCGCTCTGCTGCCGTCGGTGGTGATCCAGGACGAGCTGCAGGCCGGCCATCTCGTGGAGCACGCAGTGGTACCCGACCTCTACGAGAACTTCTACGGTGTCACGGTGAAGCGCCACTTCGAGCCGCCACTGGTGCAGGAACTGCTTGCTCGTTCGCCGAGCGAGATCTTGCAGCCACCGCCCATGTCGGTGAAGTAGCCGGTGTGCGAGACGCAATCGTCGGACCGCTTCGGCAGTCGAGATGTGCCATGGTCTATATGATTTCGCTCATCA
>JBKJKR010000612.1:0-3942 GCA_046597135.1 Acidimicrobiales bacterium
AAGCGGAACAGCGCCCGGGCGTTGCGTTCGATCATGCGATGCGCCTCGTCGTCGGGCACGTCGGCCAGGATCTTCTCTGCGTAGGCCCGCGAGCTCGGCCACTTCGAATCGGCATGCGGGTAGTCGGACTCGAAGAGGATGTGGTCGACACCGATGCGATGACGCATCTCGATCCCGACCGTGTCGTCGAGCAGACACCCGAAGACGTTGCTGCGGTACAGATCGGATGGGCGGATCGTTTGATGCAGGTCGGTGCGATCGTGGCGATGTTGCTGCCACACGTAATCGGCCCGTTCGAGCGCAGCGGGTATCCATCCCAGACCGCCCTCGCTCAACGCGAGCTTCACGCCCGGGAAGTCGTGGAAGACGTGCGACAGCAGGAACGTGACGAGCGTGGTCCACGAACTGGTCGGCATCAGGAACGACGTGGCCGATTGCGGAGAGTCGGGCGTGGGCTTCGGGGTGTCGCCCGACGAACCGATGTGCGTGCACACCACCAGCTGCGTGTCCTGCACCGCGGCCCAGAACGGGTCCCAGCTGTGGTCGAAGACCGAGGGGAGCCCGAGCGGCACCGTGTTCTCGGGGAAGCTGACCGCACGCGCCCCCTTGGCCGCGGTGCGCTCGAGCTCGGCGATGCACGCCGCGACGTCACCGAGCGGCATCAACACCGTGGGTATCTGACGATCGGGCGCGAACCCGCACCACTCGTCGATCACGAAGTCGTTGTAGGCCTGCACGCACGCGAGTGCGAGCGCCCGATCGGGTGTCCGCACGAACCGGGTGCCCGCGAAGCGCGGGAACGTCGGAAAGCACAGTTGCGCCTGCACGCCGTCGAGGTCCATGTCGCTGACGCGGTCCTTGATCGAATAGCAGCCCGGCCGGATCGACGCATACCGCAACGGGCCGCGGCGGCGGTCCTCGGGCGGGATGCCGGCGATGCCCATGCCGGCGGTCTGGGTGATGAGCACCCCGTCGAAGCTCCAGGCCTCGCTCCCTGCAGGGAACACCTTGCCGAAATCGTCGGCGAGTGGCTCGGTGCACTCGACGAGGTTCGGCCCCCGCTCACGAAAGCGCGCCGGTAGACGCGACGTCCACAGGTCGGGCGGCTCGAGCAGATGGTCGTCGACCGACACGTACTGCATGTGGTCTTGCAGCGGCATGGGGCCACCGTAGCCAGCTCAGGCGAGCAGGAGCGGAAGTTCGTCCGGACCGCGGATGGCGGTGATGCCGGAGGTCCAGGTGAGGTCGTCGGCCGCGAGCTCGGCGTCGGGGAAACGGGTGACCAGGGTTTCGACCACCACGCGCAACTCGAGCCGCGCGAGCCAGCTCCCGATGCACACGTGCGGGCCCTTGCCGAACGCGATGTGCTTGGGCGCGTCGGCGCGGGTGATGTCGAGCACATCGGCGTCGGCCCCCCACTTGGCCGGGTCGCGGTTCGCAGAGGCGATCCATGCGACCACCGCCGCGCCCTCGGGAACGACCTCGTCGCCGAAGCGATAGTCCTCGAGCGCGGTCCGGCGCATGTACTGCGCCGTCGGATCGAACCGCAGGAGCTCCTCGACCGCGTTCTCGCACAACTCGGGGTGTGCGACGAGCAGCTCCCACTGCGAGCGGTTGCGCATGAGCGCCAACAGGCTGAGCGAGATCTGGTTGACCGTGGTGTGCATGCCGGCGAGGTACAACGTGTGCAGGTAGGGCACCACGTGCTCGTGGGTCATCACGGTGCCCTCGTCGGCCGCGGCCAGCACGGTGCTCACGAGATCGTCGCCCCGGTGGCTCCGCTTCCACTCGACCACCTCGTCGAGGTGTGCATAGAGCTCTTTCGCGGCGGCGACGAACTGCTGGATCTGTTCCGGGCCCGAGAATGCGTCGATCAGCGCCAGGCTCTTGAAGGTGACGTCGCGCAGCGCCGTGGGGTCGGGCAGCTCGGGCACGCCGAGCAGCAGGCACATCAGGCGATACGGCAGCGGGTAGCCGATCTCCTCGGCGACGCGCAGCACCGAACCCGAGGTCTTGGTGGCGAGCGCGTCGTCGACGATCTGCTGCGTGCGATCCCGGAGCACCTGGACCTTCTGGTTCGACAGCGTCGGTGCGATCAGGCGGCGCGGCCCGGTGTGCCCCGGGCCGTCCATGGCAAAGGGGTTGAGCGGATCGCGCGAGGTGCGCTCGTTGCGTCGGATGTCGGCCAGGCCGAAACCGACATCGTCGAACTGCAGCAGGAACCACTGGTCGCTCGGCTTGTGGTGGTGCACGCGCTGCTCGGCGCGGAGCGACGCCAGCGCCGGGTAGGGGTCCTCGGCGAACGAGTCGCTGTGCACATCGACGAGCGCTTGGTCGGCCACCGCGACGACGCTAGTGCGTGCCGTCGTCGCGGGTGCCGGCTCAGCGGCCGAGCCGTCAGCCGGCGTCGGCGAGGTTGCCCGCGCTGAGCTGTGCGTTGTCGGCGGCCGCACGACCTGATGCCCAGCCGGCCGCGTCGAAGCTGCGACGCCCCTTGCGCGACACCAGATCACCGAACCGGTCGGCGATGAACTCGTCAACCGCGAGGGAACGCGAATGCAGCACCGGGAGGAACGCCGCGCCTTGCTCGGCCTCGACCTCGGCGTAGACCGCCTCGTTGATCTGACTCAGTCGCTCCCCTATACGTGAGGTGTAGGCGATGAGGAAGGCCGAGCGGAACGCCTTGGTACGGGCACGCGTGCCGGCGTGCGCGGCCTGCGCCGCGTCGTCCATGGCGGACTGGGCCTGCACGAGGAGCGAGGTGAACAGCAACTCGACCGAGGCGAGGTCGGCCGGAAAGCCGACCACCGTGCAGAGCGCGAGCGAGGGGTGCAGCACCGCACGGCAACGCCCGGCCTGCGCCACCGTGTTCAGCAGCTGCGCCTTGGCCTCGACGTACGGTGCGTCGAGCGGCAACCGCAGCGCCGTCGGTTGCTCGTTCCGGTTGGGCGCGCCGCTCTGCACGAGTGCGGCGTCGATCGCGTGGCGGGTCATGAGCTCCTGGGCCTTCGCGGTGAAAGCGAGCGCCTCGGCCTCGAAGGTGGTGGACTCGGCCTTGGCCAACAAGTTGCGGATGCGCCCGAGCAACGGGTCGGACTCGCGCCCGGCGCCACCGTAGAGATCGGCGAACCACGCGCTGGGCGCCGCGACATCGCCGGTGCCGGGGGGCGGCACGAGCCGGTCGAGCGGCGGGAGGTAGAGCAGGTTCCCCAACACGTCGGCGAACACGGCCACCACCTCGGTGCGATCGAGACGCTCCTCGCGGCCCCACTGACCGACGAGGCCGAGACCCGCCTGCACGCGTGGCAGATCGAGCGCCTCGACCTGGGCGGTCCAGCGATGGTGCAGGGTGACCGAGCGACGCGATGCATGGTCGACCGCGATGGCGAGCGCCACCAGGCGCGCCGCCGACGACGAATGGCACCCGAGGCGACCTTGGCGCACCAGCTCGGCCGGCTGCCACCCGCGCGACCATTGGGTGTCGACCTGTTCGAGGATGAGCTGTTCGGCCGCCAGATCGACGACCTCGTGGTGGAACGCGCACAGGTGCGCCGTGAGGTCGAGATCGAACTGCTGGCCACGTGACTCTGCGGCCGCCGCGAGGAGGAAGTCGCGCACCTTCGCCGCCTCGGACTTCGCCTCGGACGATGAGGTCCCGTTGTTCGTTGCCATGGCCCGAAACCCTACGGCCGAGGTGTGACAGTGCCGCGAGTGCCAGACTCGGGGCGTGGCTCTCCTCGATGACAAAGTGATCCTGCTCACCGGCGGCGCGAGTGGCATGGGGCGCTCCGGCGCCGTGCTCATGGCGCGCGAGAAGGCCGCGCACGTGTACCTCGTCGACGTGAACGAAGCGGGCGGCGAGGAGACCGCTGATCTCGTCCGCGAAGTGGGGGGCACCGCTACGTTCATCCGAGCCGACGTGTGCGACGACGACGCCATCGC
>JBKJKR010000151.1:0-2723 GCA_046597135.1 Acidimicrobiales bacterium
CGCAACGAGCCGCCGTACACGCTCATCGACTACTTCCCCGATGACTTCCTTGTCGTGCTCGACGAATCGCACGTCACGGTGCCCCAGCTGCACGGCCAATACGAGGGTGACCGCAGCCGCAAGAACAACCTGGTCGATTTCGGTTTCCGGCTGCCGTCCGCGGCCGACAACCGGCCGTTGCGCTTCGACGAGTTCATCGAGCGCATCAACCAGTGCGTGTTCCTCTCGGCCACGCCCAGCCGCTACGAGCTCGAGGCCAGCGACCAGATCGTCGAACAGATCGTGCGGCCCACTGGCCTCATCGATCCCGAGATCATCGTGCGGCCCACCAAGGGCCAGATCGACGACCTGCTCGAGGAGATCAACCAGCGCACGGCGGTCGACCAGCGGGTGCTCGTCACCACGCTCACCAAGAAGATGGCCGAGGACCTCACCGACTACCTCCTCGAGCTCGGGGTGCGCGTGCGCTATCTGCACAGCGAGGTCGACACCGTGGCCCGCATCGAGATCCTGCGCGATCTCCGCCTCGGTGAGTTCGACGTGCTCATCGGCATCAACCTCCTGCGTGAGGGCCTCGACCTGCCCGAGGTGTCGTTCGTGGCCATCCTCGACGCCGACAAGGAGGGCTTCCTGCGCAGCGAGACGTCGCTCATCCAGACCATCGGACGCGCGGCCCGCAACGTCGACGGCAAGGTCGTCATGTACGCCGACAAGGTCACCGACTCCATGCAACGGGCCATCAGCGAGACCATGCGTCGTCGTGGGGTGCAGCAGGCCTACAACGCCGAGCACGGCATCGACCCGCAGACCATCCGCAAAGCGGTCACCGACATCCTGTCGCTCATCCGCCCCAGTGAGACCGCGCCCATGCCGGGCAAGGATCGCCGCTCGCGCATGCGTGACGACCGCCGCAAGCCCACGGGCACCGTTGCGCTGCACGACCTGCCCAGCGACGAGCTCGAACGGCTCATCCGCACCCTCGAAGAGGAGATGCACGAGGCGTCGGTCGACCTGCGCTTCGAGTACGCGGCGCGCATCCGCGACGAGATCAACGATCTCAAGCGCGAGCTGAAGGACATCCGCGCCTGAGCCCGCGCACCGGCCGGCCTGAGCGCCCTGCGCCCGCGACCTGAGCGCCCTGCGGCTCAAGGGCCTCAGCTGGCGGCCGATGAGGAAGGGTGGCGCTCCTCCGATCGCACCGCTCCCTCCCGTCCCTTCCCGCTTTCGGGTCGCGAAAAGCGCGCCCTGGTGAGCGTTCCGCGACCCAAAAGTCGCGCGAGGAGGGCTCGGGGCGCGAGGAGGGCTGGGCGCGGGTGGCGATGGTCGTGGCCGCGGGCCTGGCGGTGGTGCTGTACCTCGCTTCGGGGCTGTGGCAGGCCGCGCACGACGCGCCCACGGTCGACGAGACGGTCGACCTCAGCTCGGGCGTGGCCACGTTGGTCCGCCACGACCTGCGGATGAACCCCGAGCACCCGCCGCTGCCCAAGGTGCTCAGCGCGCTCCCGGCCTTGCTGGCCCGGCCCGTGGTGCCCGACACCGAAGCGTGGCGCACCGGCGACTGGTTCGACTTCGCCGACGACTTCGTGCGCGAGAACCAAGCGGCCGGGCGGCTCGACCGAGTGCTGTTCCTCGCTCGCCTGGTGCCGCTGGCCGAAGGCCTGGCCTGCGCGTGGCTGATCTTCGTGCTCGGCCGTCGGCTGTTCGGCCCCGCGGCCGGTGTCGCGGCGAGCGTCCTGTGGCTCACCACGCCGACGGTGGTGGGCCTGGCCCACTTCGTGAGCATCGACATCGCGTTCACGCTCGCCACCTTGGCGGTCGCGTACGGCGTGCTGCGGTTCGTCGACCGGCCCGACCTGGCCCACGCGGCGTGGCTCGGCGCGGCATGTGCCGCGGCCTTGTCGACGCGCCACAGCGCGTTGAGCCTGTGGGCGTACGCCGCGATCGTCGTGGTCGCCGTGCTGTGGCGCGTCGACCGCCGCGTCGCGCTGCGCAGCACGGCAGTGGTGGTGCTGGTCGCCTTCGCCGGTGTGTGGGTGGGCGTGCGCATGCTCGCACCGGGGGGCTCGGGCGAGGTGTTCGGGGCGCGATCGGACGCGCTCGTCGCCGAGGCGTCCGCGAAGTCGATGGTGGCCGAGGCCGCGCTCGCGGTCCCGTTCCCGTCGGAGTACCGCGCCGGGCTCGCCTACCTCGTGGTGACATCCGAGGAGCGCCCCACGTACCTCTTCGGCCAATCGTGGAATGGCAGCCGGGTGTGGTACTTCCCGGCGATCCTGTTGGCGAAGCTGCCGCTCGGCGCGCTCGCTGCGCTGGTGCTGGCCCCGCTTGCACTGCGAGGCCGCGAGCGCTCCACCAGACAGCGCCTGCTGCTGGCCGTGGTGGGCCCGGCACTGGTGTCGTTCGGCTTCGTGCTGGCCCAGCCGTTGAACCTGGGCGTGCGTTACGTGCTGCCGACCCTGGCGTTGCTGTTGGTGCCCGCCGGCGCGGTCGTCGGGTGGCTGACCACCCGACCCCGCCGGGCCATTGCGGGCCTGGCGCTGGCGACGCAGTTCGCGGCCATGGTCGGTGCGGGGTCGCGCGCACTGGCGTGGACGGCGCCGCCGTTCCGCCCGGCGTACCGCTGGGTGAGCGACTCGAACCTCGACTACGGACAGGACAACGATCGCGTCGTCGCCCATGCGACAACGCACCCCGACGCCTGGGTCGCGTTGCTGCGGCCGCGTGGC
>JBKJKR010000338.1:0-2691 GCA_046597135.1 Acidimicrobiales bacterium
CCGGTCGGACGTCGATCATGGGCAGCGTGCGAGCGAGTTGTGCTTGTCGTGCGCCGTTTCGCCACGCCTGCGCGAGTGCTGGCGCGGTGCTGAGCAGTTCTGCACCGGCGCGTCGGCCGAGTTCGATGAGTGCCGCTACGCGTCGGTCGTTGCGGTCGATGCCGATGAGCGCGCCGGCGTCAAGTATGAGGTTCATGCGGCACTTCTGCTGGGGGTCGGCGGGAGATAGGGCACGCCGGCTTCGGCGGCGAGCGCTCGGAGTTCGTCCTCGCTGAACGCGCCGTGCGCAGCTTGGTGCTCGGCGAGCCAGGCGTCGACGAGCCGGGTCCGCAGCCAGGTGGCGAGCGCGTCCTGGACGACAGCGGAGAACGGGACGCCGGTCGCTTCGGCGACGCGTTGCGCGGCTCGCCGAACCTCCGTGGGCAAGGAGACAGTGACGCGTTCAGTGGCGCTCATACCCAATAGCGTACTTGAGTATGCGACCAGACGGGCCAGGGTGGCTCAACCCGTCGGCGCGTGTGCTGCGATGAGCCAAGCCTCCCAGTGGTCGCGTGTACCAAGGGTTACGAACGCCCCTCCGAAATCTTCATGCTGTTCGCGCCGGGTCTGTACGGGTGCAACTCCTGCGCACGTCGTGACGGTAGGAAGCCTTGCGGCAGACGGCGTTGACCTTCGTTGATCGCCTGATTATTTTAGTGACTGACCGTCCGGGGCGGCGGGTACCGGGGGAACGAAGTGGGTGTCACAGGCATCGAAACCGTCCGCGCTGCGGTGGACGCACTCAACCGTGGGGATGTCGCGACGTACGAGTCGGCGTTTGCCGGGGACTGCAAACGATGGATGCTGGGTGTCGAGTCGCCGATGACGGCTGCCCAGGTGGCGGAGACATTGCGCGACCTTCACCGGGCGTTCCGGGACTTCCGGCTCGAAGAGGAGCTCCTTTTTGGTTGTGGTGACCGAGTGGTCGCACGGTGGCGCGCTACCGGCATCCACGAACGCGCGTTTGCCGACATCGCTCCGACCGGACGCTCGATCTCGATCGAAACCTGTGAGATCTACGAGCTGGCTGGCGGGCGAGTCAAAGCAACATGGTCCTACGGCGATCCCATGGACTTGGCGCGCCAACTTGGAGCTCTGCAGTGAACGTGACTCGGTTCGATCTCGAAGATCCGACGCTGCTCTTTCGCGACGATGTGCTCGACGATCCCACGGATCTGTATCGCCAGTTGCGAGCGGAGGCCCCGGTGTGGGAGATCCCGGGCACGGCGACGTTCGTGGTCACGAGCGCCGAGCTCGTCAACGAAGCAGTCGCACGCATCGCGGACTTCTCGTCGAACCTGAACAGTCTCATTTACCGCAGCACCGATGGGCTGCCGCACACATTCGACATGACGATGATGGGCGACGCCATACATGTGCTCGCCACCGCAGACCCGCCGAAACACACGTCGCACCGCAAGCTTCTTCAGCCGCCCCTCGCCCCACGCTGCGTCGCCAACCTGGAGAGCGAGGTCACCGGAATGGCGGACGTACTGCTCACCGAACTGCTCGCCAACGGCGGCGGCGACCTCGTGACGCACCTCGCTGATCCACTTCCCATGCGAGTGATCACGCGCGTTATCGGCTTACCTGTCGAGGACTCGCCTCGGTTGTTGAAGCTCGTGCTCGACGTCGACCAGATCCTGGCAGGCATCTCCGACGAGGACGGCATGGCTCGCGCCGCGGCGTCGGCAATGGAACAGGCGACCTATCTTGCCGAGCATCTCCAGCGCGTCATCGACGATCCCTCGGCTGTGCTCGACGACACGCTGCTGTTCGTGGTCGGCGAATCCGTTACGGGCGGATCGCTGACATTCGAAGAAGCCGTCGGCGTGCTCGTACAGATGCTCGGCGCCGGCACGGAAACGACGACGAGCCTGATCGCGACGGCCGTCCGATTGCTCGCCGGCGACGACGAGCTTCAAGACCGGCTTCGATCCGACCCCGATCTGGTGCCTACGTTCGTCGAAGAGGTCCTCCGCTTGGACGGCCCATTCCGGTTCCACTACCGCACCACCTTCCACGAGACACAGCTCGGTGGAGTCCACATTCCCCCAGGCGCCAGAGTGCTGCTCATGTGGGCCGCCGCCAACCTGGACGAGTCTGCACATCCAGAGCCGGACGTGTTGTCGCTCGACCGAAATTTCCCGAAGAGTCACCTCGCATTCGGCCGCGGAATTCACTTCTGCATCGGCGCGCCGCTTGCCCGCCTCGAATCCCGCATCGCGATCACACGCCTGCTCGAGTCGACGGCCTCCATTCAGCTCGACCCAGAACTTCCGCCGAGGTATCACCGCGACATCTTCCTGCGGCGCCTCGCCCAGCTGGGTGTGGTCGTCACCTAGCCCGCCACCGACCCTCCGACCGACCTGTCAGGTGTTCACGGTGCGAACGTACTGCGACGGCACACGGCCTGGTTTAATCGTTCAGCGTGGCGCAGACCGGGGGACTGTCAGGAATTTTGTGTGAGGGCGTGATCTGAGGGTCCGCGACCGTGGGGTCGTGGTCCGGGAAGGATCATGCGATGACGAACAAGAAGAGCGGGGGCCGGGTGCCGGCGCCGCGAGATGACGTCCCGGCGGAGGTGTCGCCGGCGATGCAGGAATGGGCGGAGTTGTTGGTGGCCCGCGCCCGCGACGAGGGCGTGTCGCT
>JBKJKR010000431.1:0-4086 GCA_046597135.1 Acidimicrobiales bacterium
CGTTCAAGGTCGCGACCCGTGACACGGTGAAACTGGTCCAGGTGGGCGAAGCGCTCCGCCCGGTCGTCACCGTGTCACGGGTCGCGACCTTGAACGGCAGGGGCCGCGCCGAGAACGCGGCCCGGGCCTCGTACTCGCCGGCCTCGGGTGGGGTGAACGTCAGCGGGTAGTACGGCGTGGGGATGCTGGCTACGTGCCGGGTCACGGTGGTGGTGGCGACCGCGGCGCCGTTGCGGAAGATCGAGACCTCGATCGACTCGGGCCCGCCCTCGCGCACCGGGCGGCCGTTCTCCTCGAAGACCACCAGGGGAAGTCGTTGGGCGATACCGGCCACGAGCACCGAGGGAGCTGCGTATCCGTCGGCGAAACCCGCGCCGAGCACCCGGGCACCCGTACCGGTGGAGCCGGTGGAGCCGGCGTCGCCGGTGTCGACGGCGGTGTCCGTGTCGGCGTCGTCGCCTCCCCCGCACGCGGCGAGCAACACGGCTGAACCTGCGCCGGCGAGGAAGACACGTCGAGTGAGCACGGCGCGAAGCTACCGGCCGCCGTGCGATGTTCGTGATCGGGCCGGCCGCACCTCGGGGTGACGGCGGCCGCAGCGGGCGGGCGAGCGGAGTACCGTCGCGGTCGTGGACGCAATGCGGGTGCTGGACGTGGCCGACGACATCGACCTCATCGAGTACTGCTACGCGCAGGGCTGGACCGACGGCCTGCCCGTGGTCCCGCCCACCCCCGACAAGGTGGCGGCCGCGGTCGCCGCCTCGGGCCGGGCGGCCGACGATCTCGTGTGCACCTACATCGAGCGCCAGCGCGACGTCACCGTCGAGCACGTGGCGATCAATGCGGTCATGGCGGGATGCCGGCCCGAGTACCTGCCCGTGGTTCTGGCCATCGTCGAGGCCATGGCCACCGACGCGTTCGGACTGCACGCCGCGAACGCCACCACCGGCGGTTCCGCCGTCGGGTTCGTCGTGAACGGCCCCATCCGACGCTCGCTCGGCATGAACTACCGCGGCAACGTGTTCGGCCCGGGGAACCGGGCCAACTCCACCATCGGTCGCGCGGTTCGGCTCACGCAGATCAACGCCTTCGGCTCCGTGCCGGGTGCGGGCAACGAATCGATCGACCCCGGGGGGCGACCCATCCTCGATCGCGCCGCAGTGGGCCAACCCGCCAAGTACGCCGGCTATCACCTGGTCGAGAACGAAGAGGACTATCCGAGCCTGCGTCCGCTGCACGTCGAGCGTGGCTACGAGGCCCACCAGAGCGTGGTCACCGTGTTCGCCACGGTCGGTCATCTGCAGCTGTCGATCCATCACGAGTCGACAGCCGCCGAGATCGTCGAGACGATCTGCCACCATCTCGTCGGCACCGGCCGATTCGGGCGCACGGGGTTCTGCGTCGTGGTGATCCCGCCCGAGAACGCCGACATCTTCGTGCGGGACGGCTGGACCAAGGCCGACATCCGCAACGCGATCTACGCCGGCACGTCGCGTTCGGTGGCGTGGGTGAAGTCGCACGGGCACTCGCTCACCGGTGGGCTCATGGATCGCCGCGGCGCACCCGTGCTTCCCGGTGACGACGAACAGATCGTGGCCATCGCAGGCACGCCCGACGACATCCTCGTCACGGTGGCCGGCGGTCCGGCGGGCGCGTTCGTGCAAGTGCTGTTGCCGTACGGCGGAATGGCCGAACGAGTTGTTCGCCTCCCGTCGCCATCCCCAGAGGAGGTCGCATGAAGCTCGTGAACCCCGTCGTCGCTGCGAGCACCGTCGGCGCGCAGCTCGCGCCACGACTGTCATCGCTCGACGGAATGACGATCGGTCTGTGGTCCAACGGCAAGCTCAACGCGAGCGAGCTGCTCGACGCCTGCGAGACCGAGCTCCGTTCGCGGCACGCGATCGCTGGTGTGGTGCGCGGCGGGTACCACCCGGCCCGCGTGCTCGGCGGCCACGAGTGGGGTGCCGTCGACTCGTGCGACGCCGTGATCCTCACCCACGGCGATTGAGGTAGTTGCTCGTCGAGCGGTCTGCTCAACCAACTCACGATCGAACGGCGGGGGATCCCCGCGATGCTCATCGGAACCGACCGGTTCCGCTCGGTGCTCGAAGCGACCCGGCGCATGACCGGGGTGGCCGACGTGCGGTGGGCCGAGGTGGCCCATCCGCTCGGCAGTCTCGTGGCCGCCGAACTGCGTGGCCGCGCTCGTCTGGCGGTCGACCAGTTCGAGTCCATCGTCCTCACCCCCTAATGGGGCTCGACCGGCTGAAGTGAAAGGCTGGTTCCGAGCCGCTGGCCGGTGAGCACTTCAGCCCCCTGGAACTTGATTCCTAGGGTTAGACCGTGCCCCGGTCAGTTGGTGGGGATGCCTGTAGCGCTCATGGGGTGTCGTGCCGAGAGCACTGATCCATTAGGTCGCCGCCGGGGGTTCTCTGGCTCGAAGCGGACCGACCGAAGGGAGCAACACAGTGAAAGTGTTCATGGGCGATGATTGGGCGGAGGATCATCACGACGTCCATCTGATGAACGATGACGGCAAGAAGTTGGCCAGCCGCCGGCTGCCGGAGGGGCTCGACGGGATCCGGGTGTTCCATGAGCTCGTCGCCGATCATGTCAACGATCCGGCGGAGGTTGTGGTCGGGATCGAGACCGATCGCGGGTTGTGGGTCACGGCGTTGGTCGCGGCTGGCTATCAGGTGTACGCGATCAACCCGCTAGCGGCGTCGAGGTATCGGGATCGCCACAACGTCGGTGGCGCCAAGTCCGATTCTGGTGACGCGAAGATGCTCGCCGATCTGGTCCGCACTGATCGCCACAACCACCGTCAGGTCGCTGGTGACACGCCCAGCGCGGAAGCGATCCGGATCATGGCTCGTGGCCATCAGAATCTGATCTGGACCCGCAACCGCCAGACCAACGCGTTGCGCAGCGCGTTGCGCGAGTACTACCCGGCGGCGTTGGAAGCGTTCCCTGATCTGGCCGACCGCGACACGCTCGCAGTGCTCGCGAAAGCACCGGCACCAGCCGCCGGCGCGAGTTTGACGCTCGGCCAGATCCAAGCCGCGCTCAAGCGTGGCGGCCGGCAACGCAACATCGAACGCCGAGCCGGCGAGATCCAGACCGCGCTACGAACCGGGCAGCTCGCCGCCCCAGCTGCGGTCGCCGACGCGTTCGCCGCGACCACCCGCGCCGCTGTCGGGATCATCACCGAACTGAACCGCCAGATCGGCCAGCTCGAGGCGACGTTGTCCGCAAATTTTGAGCAGCACCCGGACTCCGACATCTACCACTCCCTGCCAGGATTCGGTGTCGTTCTCGGAGCCCGGGCGCTCGGCGAGTTCGGGGACGATCCGAACCGCTATGCCAACACCAAGTCTCGCCGAAACTACGCCGGCACGTCACCACTGACCATCGCGTCCGGGAAGAAGAAGGCGGTTCTCGCCCGCCACATCCGCAACCGGCGCCTCTACGACGCGCTCGACCAAGCCGCGTTCTGCGCCCTCACGCAAAGCCCCGGATGCCGCCTCTACTACGACCAGCACCGAGCCAAGGGCGACCTCCATCACCAGGCGCTGCGAGCGCTCGGCAACCGCCTCGTCGGCATCCTCCACGGCTGCCTCCAGCACCGCAGCCTCTACGACGAGAACATCGCCTGGGCCCACCACACACCGGCATCCGTCAACCAAACTCAACAGGCCGCTTGACAACCTGCGGCCATGGGGTGTCTAACCCGCGAGAAAGTCGCCGCCGCGCTCGGGCTCCTCAACGGACGCGCCACGATCACCGACGACGACTGGCACCTGTCGGCCACCGTCATGGGCGTCTCCGACGCCACCCGCGCCAACGTCGTCGCGGTCCTCGCCCACGACGCCAGCATGCGCAACACCGCCCGCGCGAAAGCCGAAGGCGACCGGGCCGTCATCATCGGCGAACACGTCGAGACCGCAACCATCGCCCGCACGGCGAGGACCATCATGCGGTTCGCGTCCGACGAATGGACTGCGCACGCGGTGCTCCGGAAACGGTTGAGCAGCACGGCACGCGCCAACTTCGACGCCGGCGTCGATGCGCTCATCGCGGCCGGGG
>JBKJKR010000496.1:0-2750 GCA_046597135.1 Acidimicrobiales bacterium
CTCCGATCCATGACTCCATGGCCGAGCTCGGCGCGCGCGCCAAGGCCGCATCGCATGCGCTCGCGCTCGCCGGAACCGATGCGAAGAACGCTTCGCTGCTCGCGGCGGCGGAACTGCTCGTGGCGCGCGAGGCCGACATCCTCGCGGCGAACGCTCGCGATGTCGCGACTGGCGAGGCATCGGGGGCCACACCGACCCAGCTCGACCGACTTCGCCTGAACGCGTCCAAGCTCCGTGGCATGGCCGACGGGCTGCGGCAGGTTGCGTCGTTGCCTGATCCGGTCGGCGAGGTCACCGAAGGGTTCACGCGGCCGAACGGCTTGCGGGTCGCCAAGGTGCGCGTCCCGCTCGGCGTCGTCGCGATCATCTACGAGAACCGGCCGAACGTCACGAGTGACGCGGCCGCATTGTGCGTCAAGGCGGGCAACGCCGCGTTCCTGCGCGGCTCGGGTGGTGCGATCGAGTCGAACAAGGAGATCACTGCCGCCTTGCGCGATGCGATGCAGAAGGCGGGCCTGCCGGCCGACGCCGTGATCCTCGTCGAGGACACGCGTCACGAGGCGGCGGTCGAGTTCATGCGCCAGCGGGAGAGCATCGACTGCCTCATCCCGCGGGGTGGGCCGTCGCTGATCCGCTCGATCCTCGAGAACGCCACCGTCCCGTATGTCATCGACGGCGACGGCAACTGCCACGTGTACGTCGACGAGTCGGCCGACCTCGACATGGCGCTCGACATCATCGTGAACGCGAAGACGCAACGCCCGTCGGTGTGCAACGCGGCCGAGAGCCTGCTCGTGCACGCCGCGGTGGCCGATGCGTTCTTGCCGCGCGTCGATGCTGCGCTGGTCGGCGTCGAACTGGTCGGTGACGCGGCGACCCGGGCCCGCATCGCACGGGCCGGCGTCGCCACCGACGAGGACTACGCGACCGAGTTCCTGGATCTCGAGCTCTCGATCGCCGTGGTCGACTCGCTCGACGAAGCGATTCGCCACATCCGCCGGTTCGGCACCGGGCACTCCGAGGCCATCGTCACCAATGACGTCGCGGCCGCCGATCGTTTCGTGCTCGAGGTCGACGCGGCCGCGGTGCTGGTGAACGCCTCCACCCGCTTCATCGACGGCGGCGAACTGGGGCTCGGAGCCGAGATCGGCATCTCCACCCAGAAGCTCCACGCCCGCGGTCCGATGGGTCTGCGCTCGCTCACCACCGAGAAGTGGGTCGTGCGCGGCGCTGGCCAGGTCCGGTCCTGACGCCCGCGCCCTCGTTGCGCGACCCGACTTGCCGCGTCCGCTGCCGCGACCCCTTGTTGGGTGATCGCGCCGCTCTGACCGGCACGATCGCGCAACAAGGCGACGGGGATCGCACTCGCCCCGCCGGGCTCCCGAGGTGAAACTGGTTTCACAAGGCAGGTAGTCGGCCGGATAACCTCGCCGCATGGCATACCGCTTCGAAGATGTTCCCTCGGTTCGTGACGCGCTCGGCAAGGTCGACTACCTGGCCGACGAGGGCATTGCCGGGGTGGTGTACCTCGCCGACCGGTTGCAGAAGCCCATCCTCGTCGAGGGCCCCGCAGGTACCGGCAAGACGCAGCTCGCGAAGTCCGTGGCCGAGATGATCGGCGCCCGCCTCATCCGGCTCCAGTGCTACGAAGGCCTCGACGAGTCCAAGGCCCTCTACGAGTGGAACTACAAGAAGCAGCTCCTCCGCATCCAGGCCGAGCGGGGCAGCGAGACGTCGTGGTCCGACGTCGAGGAAGACCTGTTCTCCGAGGAGTTCCTGCTCACGAGGCCGTTGCTCGAGGCCATCCGCGCCGAGGACCCGGTTGTCCTGCTCATCGACGAGGTCGATCGCGTCGAGATCGAGACCGAAGCCCTCCTGCTCGAGGTGCTCTCCGACTACCAGGTCTCCATCCCCGAGCTGGGCACGGTCACGGCGACACAGATCCCGTTGGTGTTCCTCACGTCGAACAACACCCGTGAGCTGAGCGAGGCGCTGAAGCGGCGTTGCCTCTACCTGCACGTCGACTATCCCGACCTCGACCGCGAGAAGCGCATCGTGCTCAACAAGGTTCCGGGCATCACCGACAACCTAGCCGATCAGGTGGCGCGCATCGTGCGCTCCATCCGCAACCTCGAGCTCAAGAAGGCGCCGTCGGTCAGCGAGACCATCGACTGGGCCAAGACCTTGCTGTTGCTCAACGTCGAGCACGTCGACGCACAGATCGCCACCGACACGGTCAACATCTTGTTGAAGTACAAGAGCGACATCACCAAGGCCACCAAAGAGTTCTCGACCAACAGCGGCACCTTCGAGAAGAAGGCCTGAGCGTGACCGACGTCGCGGCCGACGCAGCGCTGCCGCGCTCGTCCATGCTCGATCTGCTCAACCGGTTCATCATCGAGCTCCGCGAGGCGGGCCTGCCCGTCAGCCTCACCGAGAACCTCGATGCGATGGAAGCGGTCACGCACATCCCCATCGAGGATCGTGACGCGTTCAAGTACGCACTCGCGGCCACGCTGGTGAAGAACCAGTCACACTGGCGCGCGTTCGAGATCGTGTTCGAGGTCTTCTTCTCGCTGCGAGGCGCCGAGTACAGCATCGGCGGTGACGCCACCGAGGGCGATCTCGGCGACGAAATCCCCGAGGACGCGCAGTTCAACCAGGGCGAGGGTGAGCGCGGCGGGGGTGGGGGCGGTTCCTCGCTCACGCCCGAGCAGATCGCCGAGATGCTGTTCCAGGCGTTGCTGAAG
>JBKJKR010000626.1:0-9374 GCA_046597135.1 Acidimicrobiales bacterium
TCCATCGCCGTCCAGCATGCCGCGGCGATGGCGATCGGCGACGGCGGGCTAGAAGCTGTTCGGGTCGGCGATGACCGAGGCGGGGACGTCGATGCGGAAGAGCTCGGCCGCGTTGCCCCAGCAGATGCGGTCCTGGTCGGCGCGTGGGAGGTGCTTGATCTGCGCGTGCAGCTTGTCCTGGGTGCGCGGCCACGTGGTGTCGGCGTGGGGGTAGTCGCTCTCGACCATGATGTTGTCGACGCCGATGACCTCGGTCTGCAGGAACGACGACGGATCGTCGATGGCGCAGAACCAGAAGTTGCGCTTGAACACCTCGGCCGGGCTGAGCTCGACGCCGTCCCAGGTGCCGTACATCGAGCTGTACTGGTTCATGTGCTCGAACCGGTCGATGAGGCCGGCGACCCAGCCGATGCCGCCTTCGCTGAGGCAGATGCGGATGTCGGGGTAGCGCACGGGGATCTTCGAGAAGAGCCAGTCGACCGCGGAGAACATGGCGTAGGCGAAGAACAACGCGCCCACCGCGTCGCTCGGCGCGTCGGGTGCGGTGGCGGGCGAGGTACCCGATGAGCCGACGTGCAGGCAGATGACGGTGCCGGTCTCCTGGCAGGCCTCGATGACCGGATCCCAGTGGCCGGTGTGCAGCGACGGGTAGCCCAACAGGTGCGGGCCTTCGGAGAACGAGATGGCCTTGAAGCCGCGCTCTGCGTTCTTGCGGATCTCGGCCGCGGCGAGGATGGGGTCGCTCCAGATGGGCAGCTGGCTCGGGATGAGGCGGTCGGGCGCGTACCCGCACCACTCGTCGAGCATCCAGTCGTTCCAGGCGCGGGTGCAGGCGACGGCCAGCTCGGTGTCCTTGGCCACGTTGTAGAGGCGTTGGCCGGCGAACCCGGGGATGAACGACGGGAAGCACAACGAGCCGTACACACCGTCGAGGTTCATGTCGTCGATGCGGCTCGCAACGTCCCAGCTGCCCCTGCGCATCTGGTCGAAGCGGGTGGGGTCGAAGCTGTATTCGGATACCGGGCGGCCGGCCACTGCGTTGAACCCGACGTTGGGCATGAGCTCACCGTCGAACAACCATTGCTCGGAGCCGTCCTCGTTCTCGATGACTCGGGGGGCTCGATCGGCGAGGTGCTTCGGCACGCGGCCGGTGAACGTGTCGGGGGGCTCGACGATGTGATCGTCACACGAGATCATCAAGTACTCGCGATCCGCGCGCGGCGGGTCGGGCAGCAGCGTGAACTGTCCCTTGACGTTCTTCGTGAACGAAGCGTTCGAGGTGAGCTCGTCGAAACTCATCGCCATGACGGAATCCTCCAATGGGGCGGCGTGCGACGCCGGTTCTCCGGACTTCAGGAACTCAGGACTTCAGGACCTCAGGACTTCAGTACTTCGGGCTCGGCGGCGATGAGCTGGCGCGCCGCGCCGTCCCAATAGGCCTCGGCCGCGCGTTCGATGAGCGATGCCTTCATGGGCTTGAGGTGCACCGGGTCGATCGGGAAGGTGGGCCGGCCGAGCAGCATGGAGCGGTACATGATCTCGCAGGCCCGCTCGAACAGTGCCGACTTGTAGGTGGCCTCGGCGATGGTCGGCGCGACGACGATGACGCCGTGGCTCGCGAGCAGCGCGACCGATGCGTCACCCATGGCGTCGGCGATGGCCGCGCCACCCGATGACGTGGCGACCTCACCGTCGTACTCGTTGATGAACACCATCTCCTCGAAGAACATCGCCGAGTTCTGGTGGATGATCTCGGGCAGCACGCCGATGCCGGCCAGGATCGTGGCGTGCATGGGGTGGTTGTGCACCACGACGCGCGCATCGGGGCGCCGTTTGTGGAGCTCGGTGTGGATGTGGAACGCCGGGGTGACATCCCACGGACCGTGGACCACGTGGCCGTCCATGGTGATGGTGAGCACGTCAGCTGCGGTGGTCTCGGCCCACCACAGCCCCCACGGGTTCACGAGCAGGTTGTCGTCGCCGGGGAGCTGCCAGGTGATGTGCCCCGTGAGGTTCTCGCAGAACCCGATGTCGTCGAGGTGGCGCAGTGCAATGGCCAGTTCCTGCTGCGGGGTGAGGTCGCGCCCCACGCCCGGCATGACCTTGGGTGACCACGCCGCCTTGCCGCCGACTGCTTCAGTTCCCGAGTCACTTGCCATGCCATACCCCCTCGACACCCTCGCGGCAGTGTAGGCGCGAGGGTCTTGTGGGAGCCTCAGGGGGTGACACATCTCCGGCTCGATCGCGCCATCGCCAACCTGGGCTACGGCACGCGCCGCGAGGCGCAGCGCGCGGTGCGTGACGGCCGGGTCACCGTGGCCGGCGAGGTCGTGCGCGGACCCGAGCACCATGCCGATCCGGCCGACATCGCGCTCGACGGCGAGCCGCTCGAGTTCCCCCATGGCCTCTTCGTGTCGTTCCACAAGCCGGTCGGTGTGGTGTGCTCGCACGAGGACAAGGACGGCCCGCCGGTGTACGACCTGCTGCCGTCGCGTTGGCTGGCCCGCAACCCCAAGGTCACCTCGGTCGGGCGGCTCGACAAGGACTCGAGCGGCCTGTTGCTGGTCACCGACATCCTGCCGCTCGTCCACCAGCTCGCGGCGCCGCGCCACCACGTCGAGAAGCGCTACATCGTCGGTCTCGACCTGCCGCTGTCCGAACGCGAGCTGGCCGACATGGCGGCCGTGTTCGCGGCCGGCACCATCATGCTCAAGGGTGACGACGATCCGTGCCTGCCTGCGGTGCTGCGGGCCACCGACCGCCCCGATCACATCGAGGTCGTGCTCACCGAGGGTCGCCATCGCCAGGTGCGCCGCATGATCGGTGCGTGCGGTCCGAGCGTCGCCTCGCTGCACCGCGTCGCGGTCGGCCCCTACGAGCTCGGCGACCTGCCCGAAGGCGAGTGGCGCGCCGAGGACCCGTCGCTCGTCACGGCTGAATGACGACGTTGATGGCGTGTTCGCCGGGGATCTCGCCCGCCAGGGTCTGTATGGCCAGCTCGGCGTCGGCCAAGCCGAACGTGTGGGTCTGGAGCTTCTCGAGCGGGAACCGGTTTTGCTCGATGATCGACAGCGCTTCGCGGTAGCCGTCGGCGGTCACCCCGCGAGCGCCGATCACGGTGATGCCGCGCAACACGATCTTGTCGCTCGGGAAGTTCGGCACCTCGGTGCCCTTCAGGCCGCCGAGCACGATGGTCCCGCCGGCGCGCACGAGATCAACCGCGTCGACCACGGGCTTGGTCGCGTTGGCGGTGACGTCGAGCACCACGTCGGCCATGGCGCCGTCGGTGAGCTCACGCACGCGGGGCACGAGGTCCTCGCGCTCGACATCGATGGCCACGTCGGCGCCCAGTTCGAGCGCGAGATCGAGCTTGTGCCGATCACGGCCGAGCCCGGTGATGATCACGAGCCGCGCCCCGGCGACCTTCGCCGCCACCGCGGCCGCGATGCCTCGCTGACCGGGACCCAGCACCACCACGGTCGCGCCGAGCGTGGTGCGGGGCAGGGTGACCCCCCACCGCACGCCGGCGCCCAGCGGGTTGAAGAGTACGGCGACGTTCGGCGCGATCGACTTCGGGACCTTGTGCAACACGGACTTCGGGTGCAGGTACAGGTGCGTCGCATAGCCACCCCAGATCGACGGCGCCACCGATGTGGACACGAAGCCGTACGTCATCATCTGGGCCCAGCCGTTGCAGTGCTCGTAGGAACCGGAGAGGCACGAACGGCACCCACCACACGGGAGGAACGGCTCGACGGCCACGCGGTCGCCTGGCGCGAGGTGCCAGCGCTCGGCGGCGTCGGGACCGATCTCGTCGATCACCCCGACCGGCTCGTGTCCGGGGACGAGCGGATAGCGGAGGTCGATCACGCCGTCCATCTCGCCTCGGTACTGCTCGACGTCGGTACCGCAGATGCCGCACGCCTCGACGCGGAGGATGGCGTCGTCGCGGCCGATGCGAGGGCGCGCCAACTCGACGAGCTCGAGCGCACGCGGGCCGGTCTGGATGACGGCGACAACTGGTTCGTGCATGGCCGGACGCTAGCCCGCAGTCGTGTTCACGCTCGCCGCGGCGCGCGACCCTGCCGGCACACCGATCTCGTCGGCCCGCCATGTGCCGAGGTCACGTTCGGCGAGGGCGACCGCACGCGCCGCTATCTCGATGTCGATGCACAGGTCACTGAAATCGGTAGGCCCCACGCCGTCGCTGCACCGCAACCGCACCACCGGGTTCGGACCGGTCAGGTCGGTATCGACGAGCATGCCCGCGTTGCCCAACCACGCGTGCTCGGTCTGGTCGACCATCCAGGTGTTCCAGACGTAGACGATCGTGGCATCGGCCGCGTCGACGAGGATGTCGGCGCGCGACGGCAGCGTGCTCGAACGGAGAACCAGCTCGCGCGACCGGTGGCCGTTCGCGACCAGGTCGGCGGCGGCGGCGAGTCGCAGCGCCTGCGGACGTGCCGCACTCACCTGGCGGCGTCGCACGTTGAGGGCCGACGCGCCGCTCATGGGAATCGGGTACACGCTGTGCACCTGCTGGTGGTCGAGGTCGACCCGTGTCGCGCGCGCCGCGCGGAACCGGTCGGCAAGCGACGTCATCGGGTCCTTGCGATCTCGAACGGATCGACGACATCCTCGGCCTCAGGCCAGTGCACGTGCACGCGGCCGACCTCGTCGACGTCGATCTGCATCGGCTCGACGGCCTCGGTCAACGGGTTGAACCGCAGCGGTGGTCGGCCCCGTTCGAGCCGCTCGGCGTTCACGACGCCGAATATGTCGCGCGGGGCGATCACGGAGTAGGTGGTCCAGGCCCGCTTGCGCACCGTGGCCGCGGACGGTGCGCCGCCCCCGGCTATGGGCCGCCGCAGCCCGTCGCCGGGTGCCCACGGCCGGTGCACCGGCCGCGGAGGCCGGAGCGACGCCACGAGGGCGTGCACCGCCGGCACGGGTCGAACCACGTGGGCGGCGTCGGGCTCCGGGTCTTCCTCGATCTCCGTGGCGAGCGCCGTGTAGGACCGCGCCACGCGCCCGAGGGCTGCTCCGGATGCGGTCGTCGGGCGTGCTTCGGGCGAGACGTCGTCGGGCCGGCGTGGCACGAAACGACCGCGGTTGGGCGAGCATGCGGCGTCGAGCAGTATCAGCAGCAGGCAGGCGACCGGTAGGCCGACGCCGAACCACAGGAGCGTGTCGCGTGCGGTCAACGAAGAATCCTCCTCGGATTCCGCCCAGGGACATTTTTCCCGACGGATCGCCCGGCGCGGTGGCGCGCCGGAGAGATGTCACGTCGTACCCGATCGGCGAAGGCGCTAACCCGGACGCGACGATCGCCGCGTCGATCTATCTGGGCGACCACACCGCCATCGAGCCGGTCGCGATGCGTTCGGGCTTCGGGCGATCGAGGTGCGTGACCCAGATGGTGTCGTTGCCGGAGTCGTCGACCGCGCCGTAGCAGAACGCCGAACCGGTCGGTGACCACCACGAATGCGACCGCGCGAACTGCTCGTGGAAGGGGAGGATCTCCCGCGCGAACGTGGCCGTGACGCGTGCGGTGACGTGCACGCGCACCTCGCCCGCGTTCCAGGTGCACCATTCGAGCGTGGGGAAGTCGCCGCGATCGAGGATGCGGGCGAACAACAGGCCGGTGCTGCCATGGCTCCACGAGAACAACGCCGGGGCGCGCTCGTCGACGAACGACATCGTGTCGGTCGGTAGGTGGTGGACCACCAGCGCGCCGGTTGCGCTACGGCCGCTCGTGGCGGCCACCCAATCGCCCGACGGGTGGACCACGAACCGTGATCCGAACTCCGCGGTGGTGATGACGCGCTGCACCCTTGCACTTCGATCGATCACGGCCAGAACGGGTTCGCCGTCGTGAACCACCGCGGCGAGGAGGTCGCCGTCGGGCAGGAAGGAAGGCGCGGTGAACGAGCCCGGGGTGAGCGCGGCGAACGCGGCATCGTCGTACCCCTGGCCGTGCACGCGGAGCGCCGCATGATCCCCGGTACCGGAGTGCACAGCGATCGCGCCGGCAGGCGACCAATCGAGGAACAGCGGGCCGCCCCGGTGAAGGATCTCGCTCGTTCCCGTGGCCACCTCGGTGACCGACAGTTCGAGCCCCAAGGGGCCCTCGGCCAGCGCGGCCACCGCGGAGCTGTCGGGGCCCCACGCCAGGTAGAACGGCGGGAACACGGCGGGGTGATCGACGCGCCACGTGGCATCGGGCGTAGCGATCACGAGCGACGCCGGCGAGTCGGTCTGGCGTCGGTCGAACGCCGACCACGCGAGCAGCGCGCCGTCGGGGCTCCACACCGGTTGGCGGTTCGCGAGCCGGTTGTCGCCCACGGCGCCGATGTCGGTGGCCCGCTTGCGCTCGACGTCGACAACCCGGAGCTTCGCCCGGTCGACGATGGCGAGATGGCTCATCGTGCGGCCCGCGGTTCGATGGCCGCATCGACGATCATGCGCATCACACGCGGCGCGTCGACGCTGTAGCCGACGAGTGCGTTCTGATCGGTGGCCTCGACGCTGGGGCGCGTGTCGACCACGGTCATGCCTCGGGTGTGGCGGCCGTCGAGTTCGATGTCGACGCGCCGGGGTACCAAGCCGAACAGCTCGGGGTTGGTGACTGCGAGCACCGCACACGGATCGTGCAACGCGCCGAGCGCCGGCACCTTGGCCGTGGTGCGGATGCGTCCGTAGTGCGCCAGGAGCTCGGCGACGAATCGCGACGTGCCGGTGTCGGCGGCCACCAGCTGTTCGACGTGCTGCGGCTGCGCGATCACGTGCTGGGTGAGGTCGAGCGGCACCGTGCGCACGATCACGTCGCTGTCGAACACGATCGCCGCGGCCTCGGGATCGATGTAGATGTTGAACTCGGCGGCGGCGCTGACGTTGCCACCGCAGGCTGCGCCGCCCATGATCGTGAGACTGCGGAGCCGTGAGGCGAAGGACGGGTCGCGGCGGATGGCCAGTGCGACGTTGGTGAGCGGACCGACGGCGACGAGATGGATGTCGTCGCGTTCCTTCACCAGGTCGACGAGGAACCCGACGGCGTCGTCGCTCGCCGCGTCGGCGGTGAGACCGACCTCGATGTCGGCGCCGAGACCGCTGAGCCCGTGCACGTGCGACGCATCGAGCGTGTGAGGTACGAGCGGCTGAGCGCTCCCCGCGTGCACGGGCACGTCGAGCCCGGCGACCTGTGCGACGAGCAACGCGTTGCGGGTGGTCTTGTCGAGCGACACGTTGCCGTTGACCGTGGTGATGCCGACGAGGTCGGCATAGCGACTGGCGACGAGGATCGCGACGGCGTCGTCCAGGCCCGGGTCGCAGTCGAGCACGATGGCGGCGCGCGTCATGAGGCGTCGGTCATGTCAGAGCACGCCGACGGCGAGCTCGGCCGCGTGCTCGAGCATGCGGTCGACCCGCCGCGCGATGTCGGACGGGTCGCCGGCGGAGCGCATGCCACCGGTGGCACCCGCCAACCGACGTGCGTACGCGCCCTCGACGATGCACGCCTGCTTCCACCAGCTGAAGGCCGCGTAGTACGCCAGATCGGAGAGGTCGAAGCCGGAGCGCTTCGCGTAGCGCGCCACCACTTCGTCGCTGCGCACGAACACCGGCTCGAGCGTGGGCGGGTCGCTGAGGAACGTGAGGGTGTCGCCGGGGTCGGCCCAGTACTGCAGCGACCACGCGAAGTCGGCGATGGGATCGCCGATCGTGCACAGCTCCCAGTCGAGCACCGCGATCACCGTGTGGTCGGCGCCGAGGATGGTGTTGTCGAAGCGGTAGTCACCGTGGGCCAGACCGGGCGCGGTCTGCTCGGTGGGCTTGGCCGCGAGCAGACGTTCGTGGAGCTCGATCATGAGCGGCAGCTCGCGCACGCCGGCGCGCTCGACCTGGGTACGCCAGCGGTTGAGTTGCCGGCCCACGTAGTCGCCGCGCTTCGCGAGATCGCCCAGGCCGATCGCATCGAGATCGACGGTGTGAAACGCGATCTGCACGTCGATCAGCGAATCGGTGGCGATGTCGGCTGCCGCTGCGGTGAGGCCCGCGACCGACGCCCGATCGCGGAGGATGAGTCCTTCGACGAAGCTCATGACGTAGAGGGGCGCGCCGTTGATCTCGGTGTCGGCGCAGTACGCGATGCACGCCGGCACCGGAACCGCAGTGCGTTCGAGCGCGGCCATGATGCGCCACTCGCGGTGCATGTCATGGGCGGTGGGCAGGGCATGGCCCACCGGTGGCCGGCGAAGGGCCCACACATGATCGGCCGTGTCGGTGACCCGGAACGTGAGGTTCGAGCCGCCCGCGGCGATGAGCTCGTAGCGGAAGGGAGCCGTGGCGCCCGGGACGTTCGCGACGAGCCAGTTGTCGACACGTTCGCGGTCGATGCCGCGGGGTGCCTCGATGGGCGGGTTTTCCATGGAGCGCCAGCATAGGCAAGCCGTTGGCGCGAGACTGCCGGACGTCCAAATGATGCGGGGGTGTGGAGCAATGTCCGGAGCAACGTCCGAACGAGTCATGTTCGCCACGATGGTGGCGAAGGCCGGTAAGCGCGACGAATTGAAAGCCGTGTTCGGCCCGATGTTCGAACAGGCCGCCAAGGAGCAGGGCACGCTGGCCTACACCCTCAGCGAGGGCGAGGAGCCCGACGTGCTCTACTTCTGGGAGCACTACACCGATCAGTCCGCGATGGACGCGCACATGGCCAGTGACGCGCTTGCTGCGGTGCACCAGGCGCTCTACGCACTCCTCGAGAGCGGCAGCGCGGTCACCGGCACGGTTGTCCAAAAGTTGCGATGACCGCTGACGCGAACGTGCGGTCCATCGCCGGTCGCACGGCGCTCGTCACCGGCGCCGCGAGCGGCATGGGCCGCGCGATCGCGATCCTGTTCGCGGCCGAGGGCGCGCGGGTCGCGTTGGTCGATCGCGCGCCCGACGCGCTCGAGGCGGTCGTCGCCGAGATCGCAGCCGCAGGCGGTATCGCTCGTGGCTACGTCGTCGACGTCGCGGACCTCGCGGCGATCGACCGTTGCGTGGCATCGGTGCACGACGAGGTCGGTGCGGTCGACATCCTCGTGAACAACGCCGGCGTGGCCGCGGGTGCCACGCTCGACCAAGCCGACTACGAGTCGGTGTGGCGGGCCACCTTCGCGGTCAACCTCGATGCACCCATGCGGTTCGTGCGCGCGTGCCTCGCGGACCTCGTGCGCGACGGTGCCGGCCGCATCGTCAACGTCGCATCCACCGAAGGCCTGGGGGCCACGCCGCGCACGTCGCCCTACACGGCGTCGAAGACGGGCCTGGTCGGGTTCACCCGCTCGCTGGCGGTCGACCTCGGTCGGCGCGGGGTCACTGCGAACTGCATCTGT
>JBKJKR010000639.1:0-3851 GCA_046597135.1 Acidimicrobiales bacterium
GTCGTCGTCCAGCCGGAACATTCGACGCGCGGCCCGGTTCAACGATTGGACACGCCCATCGATGCTCAAGGTGAGGATTCCCTCGGCCGCGGTATCCACGTTCGCGTCGATCCGCGCCAGTGACTCCCGAAGGCTGCCCTCGACCGCGACGTAGTCCGTGATGTCACGGCAGTGGGTCAACAGCCCGCCGATGAGCTCGTCGTGGAGGAGCACCTTCGTGGTGGCCTCGATGGTCCGGTAGCGACCGTCGCGCGCACGGAGGCGCAGACGCACGGGACCCTCCTCGATCTCCCGGCTGCGATCGACGATCGGATCCTCGAACTTCGGGACGTCGTCGGGATGGACGATCTCGGCCCAGGGCCTGCCGATCATCTCCGCGGGCGTGTACCCGAGGATCTGCTCGACGGGCGCGCTCACGAAGGTGATGACCTCGTTCTCGTCGGTTATGGCCGTGTACTCACGCGACATCTCGACGATTCGCTGGAATCGCGCCTGGTTGCGTTGCAGCGCTTGCACCGCACGCGTCTGCTCGGTCGTGTCGCGGCAGATGAGCACCACCTCGTCCTCACCGCTCTTCACCACCCGGTTGTCGAAGGTGTGGCGGCCGTCCGCGTAGTCGTAGTGCGAGACGTAGGTGACCGTGCGACCGGTGTCGAGCGTCTCACGAAGATTCGGCCCGACGAGCTCGGTGATCTCCGGCGGGAGGAACTCGTCGAGGCGCTTGCCGAGGAAGTCCTCAGGCGCCACACCGAGCCCGGCCATCGTCGGATCGCGATAGTCGAGGAAGGTCATGTCACTCGAGATGCGAAAGAGCAGATCGGGCATAGCTTCGAGCAGCGCAAGGCTTCGTTGGTGCGCCGACTCGAGCTCCGTGATCCGACGCGCCGTGCCGACACGCCCACCGATCTCGATGACGACGAGCGCACCACGATCGTGCGTCGGTTCGAACCGCCCCGCGATCTGGACCTCGAACGTGTCGCCCGCACCATGGCTGAAATCCACCCGCCCGGTCCACGGCTCGCCCCGAGCGATCGCCCCGACGAAGGTGTCCCGGTCGCGTTCGACCACGAGATCGCCGAGGCGCGCCGTCGAGACACCGGCTCCGAGCAGGTCGTGAGCCGGTCCGCTGGCAAACACCACAGTGGAGTCCGGCCCGACGATCAGCACCGCCAGACCTGTCGCGTAGCTCGACTGTGAAACCATTGCCCACCCATCGGCAGCCGCCGGGCCGTCCTGAGGCAGCCGTGCCTCGAATTTCTCCGGGACGGGCGCGATCATCGTGGTTGCGAAGCAGCGAGGAAACACCGTGGACACCGAACCCATACTGGCGATCGCCGGCGATTCCATCGAGCTCGCAAATCGGGCGCTCGATCCCTCGGGACCCGTGCCGGCCAGCATGCAAAGCCGTGCGAGCGCCGCCGCTCTCGGCCGACTCGGCGGATTGCTCGAGTTGCAGACCACGGCGAACGATCCAAGTTCTGAGCTGTTTCGCGTCTCCGCTCGCGTTGCTGTCCAAACGTGGATGATCGGCCACGCAATGCTTCTGCTCGGTCCGGACATCGACGCTGACCTCGAGCGACACGAAGCAGCCACGCGAGCACTGCTCCTCGGGTGGGGGGTCGATGATTTGCACCCTGGTGATACACCCGGGCTGGCGGATCTGGCCCGCCGACTCGACGCCCATGTCTACGGCTCGACCGAGCCGCCGCGAGCGTTCCAGCGTCACCTGCACAGCTTCTTCGACGAGATCGATATCACCGGTGTGGAAGGCACACGCTCCGGGCTGTTGGCCGACCACACCAAACCAGCCCCGGGCCCAGCACCGGTTCGGACCGATTACGTCCGCGTGACACTGTGGGTGCTGCTCTTCTTGGCGCACGATCACTACGCGGCGATCGGCGCGCCCGATCAGGCCGGCGAGGCACGAGCGCTCTTCGACCGGCTACGAGCGGCTACCAACGAGTTCTACGCGGCGCGCCGCCGGCCGCACTCGAGGTCATAGAACAGCGAGGTCATCGTCCGGAACGTTCATCGATGTCTCCCTGAGCGCAGGCCTCGCGCAGGTCGACCGTGGTCGCCTCGTCGGCGAACGGCCCACCGTCGAGGGCACGCACCTCCCGCTGCAGATCAGCCAGAAGCGAACCCGACGTGAACACGCGTCCGGTGATCATGGGCGTGCGCGGTTCGCACAACGCGAGCACCGCCTCGGCGATCGTCTCGGGGGGTTCGGCGAACTCGGGACGCCGGTTGTACATCTCGCTCGCGGCGAGCGCCCCTGGGGTACGGACACCCCCCGACGGTGAGACCGAGTTGATCTGGACACCGCTGTCGCAGCATTCGATCGCGAGTCCGGTCGACATGCGATCGAGCGCCGCTTTGGCCATGCCGTAGACCGTGGTGAAGCTTCGACGTTCGAACAGGCCGTAGGGCGGGCCGATGGGCGGTTCTGCGACGATGGACGACACGTTGACTATCGCACCGAACCCGCGACCCCGCATGTGCGGTATGGCGGTGCGCATCAACGCGAACGGCGACAGCACGTTGACCTGGAAGAGCTTCTGCACCTCGGACGAGTGCCACTTGCCGACCGGGCGGTACATGCCGCGGGCCGCATTGTTCACGACGATGTCGAGGCGCCCGAACCGGTCGAGCACGCGGTCGATGAGCAGGTCGGCGACGGCCGGGTCGCCGAGATCGGCCAGCATCAGTTCGCTCGAGCCACCTCGGGCGGAGATCGCCGCGACCGTGTCCGCAAGCGACGTGTCGATCAGCTCGCCGGTCTGCGCCGGGTGACCGTCCAAGGTGCGCGCCACGCAGACGACGGTGGCGCCAGCACCCGCGAGCCGCTGCGCAAGCGCCGATCCGATCCCCCTGCTCGCACCGGTCACGATCGCGACCCGTCCCTCGAGGCTGCCCGGTGGGACCGCGGCGCGGACCTCGATGGTGGTCCGCGGCAGGTCGAACCAGTCGACGATGCGCTCCACCTGGCGGGCGACCGCGAGCTCGTCGGCAGAACGCGTCGCCGCCGCGACGAGCCGTTCTCGCCACCCCCGTGGTGCGTCGAGATGGACCCGCAATCGGCGGATCCGATCAAATCCGTCGAGGTACATCGATGCACCGATGCCGAGCGCGATCTCCCGCCGCACGATGCCGAAGGCCCACACATCGTCGGGGGCCCCGGCACTCGGGAGGTACGCGTTGCCGAGGATGGCCTCGACGCTCCGCTGCGCGAAATCGACCACGATCCGGTCGCAATCGGCTGGTAGTAGGCGCGCGTCGCTCACCGTGTTTCTTCTCCTCGGGCATCCGGCGAATGGCGCAATCTAACGCTGACGCCGCCGGGCGGTGCCCACATCGGCAATGCCGCTGGACGGTGAGCCCTCGCCGATGGGTTCTGACCAGCCGCGGTTTAGAACGAGGCGATGTCGGCTACCTGTATTTCGGTGACCAGTTCCTGACGCCTGCAAGGCGTCCCGACTCGACAAGGGAGGCCAGGTGAAAGGAGTCCTCCCGAGCGCCACGACCGCGCCGCGCATCGCGCGCAAGATTGCGAACGCTGCGCTCAGCTCCACCGCCGGTGGCCGTGCGCAGCCGGTCAGCGCCGACTGTCGAGGCGATGTCGCGTTGGTCGTGTCCGAGCTGGTCACGAACGCAGTCCTTCATGCACGCGGCCCGATCGAGTTCGAGGTCACCGTGGACGATGACGTGATCGAGGTGCGCGTCTCGGACCACACCGTCGATCTGCCCAAGATCACGTTCGCGAACGGCGACCGGGTGGGGGGCGCAGGTCTGCGCATCGTCGACCGACTGGCCCGCTACTGGGGCGTCGAGCAGCGCGCCGACGGCAAGGT
>JBKJKR010000087.1:0-4141 GCA_046597135.1 Acidimicrobiales bacterium
TCGACGCTCGCCGGGTTTCGAGCGCTGTCGTTCACCGCGCTGAAGACCTACGCCCCCGCACCTCGACCAGCTTCGTGCCGACCGCCGACTCGGGTGCGGGGGCGTAGGTCTTCAGCGCGGTGAACGACAGCGCTCGAAACCCGGCGAGCGTCGAGCCGCCGAAGTCCTCGGTCAACCGCTCGGCGTGGGCACGTACCTCGGGCAGCTCGGGCATGTCACCACTCCGTGGACGAGCGCACGTCCGCGAACGCGTCGCCGATCGCCCGCAGGGTGGATTGGGCGTTCACGAGCGCCAACGTGTCGCCTTCGATGGCCAGCAGACCGTTCATGAAGGCTCGTTGGGCGCTCAGTTCGCCGCGGGCGATGGCGGCGGCGGTGTCGCGGTCGGCCACCAGGCGCACGGTCGCTTCCGCCGCAGGGCCGGTGCGATAGCGCACGCGCCCGCCGGCGTAGGCCACGTGATACGTGAACGACCCGACGACGTGTTCGACGCACAGGGTGGTGTCGCTCGGAACGGCGAGGTCGGCTGCGGCGACGTCGAGCGCGTCGACCCACGCATCGGTCAAGAACCCGGCCATCAACCCATGGTGCCACGACCGCCGACCGATCCGTGGATCGCGGTGGGGATGGTGCGACCCGGAGCGCACGGGCGTGCGAGGCTGGCCCCATGACGCGCGTCCTGGGCCCGGCCGACGAGCTGCGGCACGTCCCCCTGGGTGACCCCGGGTGGTGCGAGACCTTCATCTTCGACTTCGTGGCCGATGACGCCGCCATTGCGGGAGCGATCGGGCTGGTGCTTCACCCGGGCCGCGGCAGCTGTGCGTTCTGGGCGTCGCTGTGCGGCCCGGGGCGCCAGTACCTCACGATCGTCGAGAGCGATCTTGCGATGCCCCGCGACCTCGAGCTTCGTGCCCCCGGCCTGTGGGCCGAGATCCAGGTGCTCGTCCCGTGGGACCATGTGACCGTCGGGCTCGAAGCGTTCGCCGTGGGCCTTGATGACCCGGCCGATGCGCTCGGCAAGCTCTGGGGGGACCGTGTGCCGTTCGGGCTCGACCTCGAGTGGGACACCGGCGGCCCCGATGATGTCGTGTGGGCGGCGCGTGCCGGGGCGGTGGGATACGAGATGCCGTGCCTCGTGCATGGCGAAGTGCTGGTGGCCGACGAACGGATCGACCTCGACGGGTTCGGGTCGCGGTCCCATCACTGGGGCCCCACCCACCCATGGGTCGAGCCGCGGGCGCGCCGGGTGGTCGCGGGCAGCATCCTCGGTGCTCCATCCGATGACGATCGCATCGAGCCGCTCGCCGAGGCGCCGCTGTTGATCGATCTGAACGCCGCCACACCGCTTCGCATGGACCGCACGCTCGCGGTGGTGCACGATGCAGACCAGCCGAGCGACCGACCGGGCCGGCTCACGTGGATCGAACGGAACCACCCATGTTGAGCGCCGTCAACGGCCTGGTCGACGTCAACGGCGTCGAGCTCTGGGTGGAGGATCGCACGCCCGCCCCCGAACACGGCGCGCCGATCCTGCTGCTCTCGGGCAGCGACGCGACCACGTTGCGCTGGCCGCCGGCGCTGATCGCCGCGCTCGCGGGCGCAGGCCATCGGGTCGTGGCCTTCGACCATCGCGACTGCGGCGCGAGCACCAAGATCGATCCCGACACGCCGTACCGGCTCGACACGCTGGCCGCGGATGCGTGCGGGGTGCTCGACGCGCTGGGGATCGAACGGGCCCACGTGGTCGGTTACTCGATGGGTGGGGCGGTCGCGCAGGTCATGGCGCTGAGGTCGCCCGAGCGGGTGCTGACCCTCACGCTCGTGTCGACCACCCCCGGACTCGGCGACGAGCGGCTGCCGTTCGCGGCCGACTGGTTCATCGAGCGCATGACCGAGCGGCTGTTCGCGCCGCCGCCGCGCACCGACAAGGATCGCATTGCGTGGATCGTCGACCTGTACCGGCTGCTCGCGGGCACCCGCCATCCGTTCGACGAGGACGGCCAACGAGTCATCGCCCGAGCCGAGCTCGAGCGCTGCTGGTACCCCGAGAGCGGTCACGGCGTTGCGGTGGGCGCCTCGCCGTCGCGCCTCGACGACCTCGAGCAGATCAACGCCCCGACACTCGTCGTCCACGGCACGGCCGACCCGGTGTTCGCGATCGAACACGGCCGGGCCTTGGCCGACCGCATCCCAGGCGCATGCCTCGTCACCGTCGACGATCTCGGCCACGAGGTTCCCGGGGCCTTCGGCGCCGAGCTGGCGGCACTGATCCGTTCCCACGTCACCCGAAGCGGGTGACCGGGCGAGCTCAGGCCTGGCTGGCCAGCTTGCGGTTCTTGACCTTCGACTTGATGTAGTCGCGGTTCATGTACGCGATGAAGTCGAGGCTGATCTCCTTGGGGCACACCTCATGGCATTCACCATGGTTGGTGCAGGAGCCGAAGTACTCCTCCATGGTCTCGACCATGGCTTCGGTGCGCTTCCAACGCTCGGCTTGACCCTGGGGCAGCAGGTTGAGGTGCTGCACCTTGGCTGCGGTGAACAGCTGACCGGCCGAGTTGGGGCACGCCGCCACGCACGCGCCGCAGCCGATGCACGCCGCGGCGTCCATGGCCGCGTCGGCCACGGGCTTCGGTACCGGCATGAGGTTGGCCTCGGGCGCGGCGCCGGTGTTGACCGAGATGAAGCCGCCGGCCTCGATGATTCGGTCGAGCGCGCTGCGATCAACCGCGAGGTCGCGGATGACCGGGAAGGCGCGGGCGCGGAACGGCTCGATGGTGATGTGGTCGCCGTCGCTGAACTTGCGCATGTGGAGCTGGCACGTCGCAGTGCCCTTCTCCTTGCCGTGCGGCATGCCGTTGATGGTGAGCGAGCAGGTGCCGCAGATGCCCTCGCGGCAGTCGCTCTCGAACGCGATCGGGTTCTTGTTCTCGCCGATGAGCCGTTCGTTGACGACATCGAGCATCTCGAGGAACGACGCGTCGTCGGCGATGCCGCGGGCCTCGTAGGTCTCGAAGTGACCCGGTGCGGTAGGGCCGTCCTGTCGCCAGACCTTGAGCGTGAGGTTGAGGTGCTTTGCCATGTGATCGAACCTCTACTTGTAGGACCGCGTCGAGGGGTGCACGACTTCGAACGTGAGCTCTTCCTTGTGGCGGATCTGGGCCTGGCCGTCGCCGGTCCACTCCCAGGCGGCGACGTGCGCGAAGTCGGTGTCGTCGCGGCGTGCCTCGCCGTCGTCCTGGTGCTCTTCGCGGAAGTGTCCGCCGCACGACTCTTCGCGCTCGAGCGCATCGCGGGCGAGCAACAGACCGAGCTCGAAGAAGTCGTCGACGCGACCGGCCTTTTCGAGGGACTGGTTGAGCGTGTCGCCCGAGCCCAGCACCCGCACGTTCTTGCGGAACTCGTCGTGAAGCGCCGGGATCTCGGACATGGCCTTTTCGAGGCCGGCCTGGTTTCGAGCCATGCCCACGTGCTCCCACATGATCTTGCCCAGCTCGCGGTGGTAGTGGTCGACCGACTTCGTGCCCTTCACCGACAACCACTGCTTGGTCTGGTCGGTGACCTGATCGAGCGACTCGGTGAATGCCGGGTGCGTGGTGTCGGGGGCCTTCTTGCCCAGCAGGTCGGCGAGGTAGTTGCCCACCGTGTACGGCGCGACGAAATAACCGTCGGCCAGGCCCTGCATGAGCGCCGAGGCGCCAAGGCGGTTGGCGCCGTGGTCGGAGAAGTTGGCCTCGCCGAGCACGAACAGGCCGGGCACGTTCGACATGAGGTTGTAGTCGACCCACAGCCCGCCCATCGTGTAGTGCACGGCGGGGTAGATGCGCATGGGTACGCGGAACGGATCTTCGCCGGTGATGCGTTCGTACATCTGGAGCAGGTTGTCGTAGCGATCCTCGATGGCGGGCCGGCCGTCTCGGGCGATGGCTTCGGCGAAGTCGAGGAAGACACCGTTCTTGAGCGGACCCACGCCGCGTCCTTCGTCGACCACGGTCTTGGCGTTTCGTGACGCCACGTCGCGGGGCACGAGGTTGCCGAACGACGGGTACTTGCGCTCGAGGAAGTAGTCGCGTTCGGCTTCGGGGTTCTGATCGGCGGCCCGGCTGTCGTCGTGGGCCTTGGCCACCCAGATGCGTCCGTC
>JBKJKR010000106.1:0-4369 GCA_046597135.1 Acidimicrobiales bacterium
CTGTGCCTTCACGCCGGCGCCAGCAGCATCTTCCTCGGTGAGCAACTGCTCACCACGCCGAACCCTGGCGAGACGTCCGATCACGACCTGCTCGACCGCCTCGGCGTGTCGCTGAGCGGCTCCAGCGCCGCCGCCCTCGAGATCACGCCCGTCGGCACCGTCTGACCAGACCCTTGCCCGCACCACGGGGAAGCCCCGTTCGTCGACGCGGGACTCGAAGCCGGTGGCCCGGCCGGCGTCGGCATGAATGGTCCACTGGCCGAAGGCGATGCGATCGCGTCGCGCCAGGTCCCGGGGAGCGATACCGACGACCTGGCCGTCGGGCAGGGTGATGCGGAAGACGGTCGAGTCGCGCACGTACGCAGCTGGTGTCACCACGAAGCCACGGGGTCGGCGCTGTTGCCGGTCCGTCGGCGTGGGTGCGGGGAGCTGTCCGGGCGGCTGCGTGACCGCAGACGGCACAGACGGCGGAGCCGTGACAGTCGACGGAGCCCCGCCGCAGCTCGACCATGCACCATGCCCGTTGCGGCCCGGGCTGTCGCGCCGATCCGACGCGTGGTGCCCATGCGTCGATTACACCGCCGGGTGCCGATCGGTTCCCGCAGCGTCGGGCTAGCGCGTGGCGGCGACGCGGTAGCGCCGCACCGACAGCGGCACGAAGATCACGAGGATGAGCACGCACCACAAAAGGGACAGCTCGATGGCATGGCGCTCGGGCCATGTGGTCATCGGCGCGATCTGCTCGTTGGTGTTCCCGAACAACTTGCGCAGTGCCGTCGTGACGGCAGATATCGGGTTCCATTCGGCGATCTTGCGAAGTGCGGTGGGCATCCCGGAGGTGGGCACGAAGGCGTTCGACACGAACGTCACGGGGAACAGCCAGATGAAGCCGGCGCTCTGGGCGACCTCGACGCTGCGCACGCTCAGACCGATGAACGCACTGATCCAACTCATGGCGTAGGCGAACAGGACCAGCAGGAGGAAGCCGCTGACTGCATCGAGCACGCCCGACCGCATGCGCCAACCGACGAGCAGGCCGGCACCGACGAGCACGGTGGTGACGACGATGTTGTTCAACAGGTCGGCCGACGTGCGCCCGATGAGCACGGCTGCACGTGATATCGGCAACGAACGGAAGCGTTCGACGATGCCCCGTTGCAGATCGTCGGCGAGGCCGATGCTGGTGCCCGCCGAACCGAACGCAACCGTCTGCGTGAACACTCCGGCCATGAGGAACTCGCGATAGCTGATGCCCGGCGCCTCGATCGCCGAACCGAACACGTACGCGAACAGCAGTACGAACATCAACGGCTGGATGGCGGCGAACACGACCACGTCGGGAACGCGCTTCATCCGAAGGAGGTTGCGGCGCGTGACGATGCGCCCGTCGTGCACGATGGCCCGCAGATCGACGTTCATCGTTCCGCTCCCGCTGCGGCGTGACCGGTGAGGGCGAGAAAGACATCGTCGAGGCTCGGACGATGCAACGCGATGTCGAGCAGCGCGATGTCAGCATCGCTGAAACGACGAACGGCCTCGGTCAGCGCACCGATGCCGCGGACCGGCACGCTGATCGAACGAAGGCGCGGATCGACGACCAGCTGCGCAGGGTCGATGCTGATGCGCCGCAGGATCGGGACCGCCGCGTCGAGCTGCGTGAGCTCGGCGATCACCACGTGCAGGCTCTCGCCGCCGACGCGAGCCTTCAGCTGATCGGACGTGCCTCGCGCGATGGCCGTGCCGTGGTCGACCACCACGATGTGATGCGCGAGCTCGTCGGCCTCCTCGAGGTACTGCGTGGTGAGCAGCACGGTGGTGCCGAGCCGGACGAGGTCGTCGATGACGCTCCAGAGCTCGGTGCGGCTCCGGGGGTCGAGGCCGGTGGTCGGCTCGTCCAGGAACAGCACCTGTGGGCGCGAGATGATCGCGCCGGCCAGATCGAGCCGACGCCGCATGCCTCCCGAGTAGCCCTTCACCGCTCGATCGGCTGCGTCCTCGAGCGCGAACTGCTCGAGCAGTTCGTCGGCGCGCGCTCGCGCCTTGTTCCGGGGCATCTGGTGGAGCTCGGCGAACATCACCAGGTTCTCGCGGCCAGTGAGGTATTCGTCGACTGCGGCGTACTGGCCCGACACGCCGATGATGCGACGCACGTCCTGGGGGTGAGCGATTGCGTCGATCCCGGCGATGGTGACCCCGCCGCTGTCAGGTTTCAGCAAGGTCGTCAGGACGCGCACGGCGGTGGTCTTGCCCGCGCCGTTGGGGCCGAGCAGCCCGAGCACGGTGCCTTCGTCGACCTCGAGATCGAGGCCGTCGAGCGCGCGCACCTTGCCGAACGACTTGACGAGACCTTCTGTGACGATCGCCGGCATCGGGGCCCTCCGTGATCGCCGAGCACCCTAAGGACCGCCGGGCCGCGGATGCCAATCGACGAGGCGGGCAGGGTGTGCCGTCGAAGAATTCACGGTCGCCATCGAGCCCAGGGCGCACTCGGGCGGGTACCGTACCCCGCTGGAAGTGAGGTCCTCGATGAGCCAGCGAACTGGTCACGCGCCGGCGGGCGCGGCCACCCTCACGGTCGGTGCGCTCGGCGTCGTCTACGGCGACATCGGCACGAGTCCGTTGTACGCGATGCGCGAGTCGTTCAAGAGCCATCACCATGAACTGGTGACCTCGAACGACAACGTGCTCGGTGTGCTGTCGTTCGTGTTCTGGGCGCTGATGATCATCATCACGATCAAGTATCTGATCTTCGTGATGCGGGCGAACAACAACGGCGAAGGCGGCATCTTGGCCCTGACGTCGCTGGTGCTCGGTCGCGATCGTGCCAACACCAAGTCGCGCAGCAAGCGCGGCGTGCTCGTGCTCATCGGGTTGTTCGGCACGGCGTTGCTCTACGGCGACGGCATGATCACGCCGGCCATCTCGGTACTGTCCGCGGTCGAGGGCACCAAGGTCAAGACGGACAGCCTCGACGACTGGGTCGTGCCGATCGCGATCGTCATTCTCATCGGGCTCTTCGCCGTGCAGCGCCGCGGCACGGCCAGCATCGGCAAGGTGTTCGGTCCGATCATGGTGACCTGGTTCGCGGTCATCGGTCTGCTCGGCTTCATCGAGATCCTCGACAACCCGGTCGTGCTCAAGGCGGTCAACCCGCTCTACGCCTTGCAGATGGTCACCTCCAACAACCTCGACGGGTTCTTGGCCCTCGGTTCGATCTTCCTCGTCGTCACCGGTGGCGAGGCGCTTTACGCCGACATGGGGCACTTCGGTGTCCGGCCGATAAAGATCGGCTGGTTCAGCGTGGTGCTCCCCGCGTTGCTGCTCAACTACTTCGGCCAGGGCGCTCTCGTGTTGCGCGATCCCACGGCCATCGACAACCCCTTCTACCGGCTCGCACCGGAGTGGGCGGTGTGGCCGCTCGTCGGCCTGGCCACCATGGCCACGGTCATCGCGTCGCAGGCCCTCATAACCGGCGCCTACTCCCTCACCATGCAGGCCGTGCAGATGGGCTACATCCCCCGCGTCAAAATCACCCACACCTCGGCCAGTTCGTACGGCCAGATCTACATCGCATCGATCAACTGGATCCTCATGGTGGCCTGCATCGGCCTTGTGCTGGGCTTCCAGAAGTCGACCAACCTCGCCTCGGCGTACGGCCTAGCGGTCACCGCCACCATGGCCGTCACCACCATCCTCTTCTACGTCGTCCTCCGCGAGCGCTTCGGCTGGAAGAAGGTGCCCGCGATGGCGTTGTGCTCGGTCTTCCTGGTCATCGACCTCGGGTTCCTCGGCGCGAACCTCATCAAGATCCCCGACGGCGGTTGGTTCCCACTGGTCATCGCGGCCGTCGTGTTCACCCTCATGACCACGTGGCGCACCGGTCGCGGCCTCGTTGCCGCCACCATCCGGCGCAACGACCTCGAGCTGTCCACGCTCATGCAACGCGTCGGTCCACAAGCCATTCCGCGCGTGCCGGGTGTGGCGGTGTTCTTCTTCTCGGTGCCCGGGCTCGCGCCGCCGTCGCTCATCGCCAACCTGCGGTACAACAAGGTGCTGCACGACCGCACGTTCATCTGTTGCATCAAGACCGACGAGTTTCCGCGCGTCGCGGCCGAGGACCGGGCCGAGATCGTCGACCTCGGTTGGGGCGTCAAACAGGTCGTGCTGCACTACGGCTTCATGGACGAACCCAACGCCTACAAGGGCATCACCGAGGGTGCGGCCGCCGAGCTCGGCATCGATCCCGAGCGGGCCACCTACTTCCTCGGCAGTGAGACGCTGCACGTGTCCGACACGCCGGGCATGGCCAAGTGGCGGGAGTACCTGTTCACCTTCATGTCGCGCAACGCCACGAAGGCGGCCAACTTCT
>JBKJKR010000140.1:0-8600 GCA_046597135.1 Acidimicrobiales bacterium
GGAACCCCTGTCCCTGCAGCGTTCAACCAGGTGTCGAGGCCTTGGGGTACCACCACAGGACCACCCACTTGCCGCGCAGGCTGCTCGATCGCAGCACGTTGCCGTGCTGGTCGTTCAGCGCGAAGGCCGGGGCTTCGATGTTGCTTTCGAGCATGTTCGTCCTCGTCGTGGCTTGTCGGGTGGGCCGCTCACGCACCGTGCAGGAACGGTGCGACGCGATCCTTCGGGCGGCCGATGAGCGCCTTGTCGGCGCGCACCAGCAAGGGCCGCTGCATGAGCTCCTTGTGGGCCAGCAGCACCTCGACGACCGCAGCCGGGTTCCCGACGTAGTCGGCGGCCGACAGGCCGAGCTTCTCGAACTTCGCGTCCTTGCGCACGAGATCCTCGACCGGATCCTCGAGCTTGGCCACGATCGCCTCGAGCGTCGCCCGGTCAGGCGGCTGCTTGAGGTAGGGAACCACGTCGACGTCGATCCCCTCGGCCCCGGCGACCGCCAGGGCGTTGTTGGAGGATCCTCAATTGCCGTTGTGGTAGACGGTCACTTTCGCCATGGGTCTGTCTCCGGATCAGCGGGGGAACGCTGCGCCACCGTACTGGTCGCGCAGCGCGGTCTTCGTGATCTTGCCACTTGGATTGCGCGGGATCGACGCGGCGATCTCGAGCTGTTCGGGGATGGCTTGGCGCCGGATGCCGGCGCCGCGAAGGAACTCCTGCATCTCGACGAAACCGAACGACTCGACACCGGGCTTCAACGCGACGACCGCGCACGCCCGCTCGCCGGTCTTCGGATCGGGCAGACCGATCACTGCGACGTCCTGCACGCTCGGGTGGGTGTAGAGGAGATCCTCGACCTCCTTCGCCGAGATGTTCTCGCCGTTGCGGATGATGATGTCCTTCAGCCGACCCGTGATGACCACGAAACCCTCGGCGTCGATCACGCCGAGGTCGCCGGTGCGGAAGTAGCCGTTCTCGTCGAACGCATCGACATCGAGCGTCTGGTCGAGGTACCCCTTCATCATCTGCGGGGCCTTCGCGCGCAGCTCGCCCTCCTCGCCCGCAGCTGCGAGCGACCCGTCGGCCCTGACCGCGATGAGCTCGACTCCGGGCATCGCGAACCCTTCCGTAGTGGCGAGCTTGTCGTCAGGGTTCTTCGCCGTCGCGAGGGTCAGGATCGGCACCTCGGTGAGACCCCACCCGGCGAGCACACCCCGACCACCGAGCACCCGTTGCAGATCGGCGTGGATCTGCGGCGGCTTGGGAGCGCCACCGCCCGGGCAGTTCTTCAGCCGCGGGAACAACGGGACGTCGGGGTGTTCCAGCTGCGCGTCCATGTAGGCGAGGTGGAACGCCGTGCCCGAACCGGCGTGCGTGACACCCTCGCGGGCGAAGTACTTCGGTGTCTCCCTCGCGTCGAACGACTCGGCCAACAGCAGCACCGTGCCGTACTGCGCCGCGTTGAACATCCAGGTCGGGCCGGCGATGTGCGTGTACGGGAACGCGATGCCGGAACGATCGCGGTTGCGCGTGTCCATGCGTGCACCCATGGCCAAGCCCACGAGCGCCAAGGACGCATCGGTGTGCTGCGCGCCCTTCGGGTCGCTGGTGGTGCCCGAGGTGTAGAAGTACCAACGCACCGGCGCGTCGTCAGCCGACGCGGGTGCCGGGGTGATCGGCGGCAGCGTCGCCGGATCACCCCTGGGCAGTGCGCCTCGCGGTGCGACGAGCACATCGAGCGTGTCGTTCTGCGCGGCGACGACGTCGGCCATGGCGCCGTAGTCGAACCCCCGCCAGACACCGGGGACGACGAGCAGCTTGGCGCCGGTCTGCCGGGTGCAGAACGCGACCTCGCGCTCGCGATAGATCGGGATGATCGGGTTCTGGATGACGTCGATCCGACTGAGGGCCGCCGAGAGCATCACGGCGTCGATGCCGCTCGGCAGGATCCACGAGACCACGTCGCCTGCGCCGATGCCGAGCGCATGGACCGCGGCCGCGACCTCCTCGGCTGCGGCGACGAACTGCGCATAGGTGACGCGCTCGCCGCGCTCGTCGACGAGCATCTCGAGATCGGGTGTGGCGGCGGCCCGCGCCAAGAGCAACTCCCACAGGTTGCCGCCGGTGAGCACCGGCCACTCGGTGTGGGCCTTGATGTGCGTGGCGTCGTCGTCGAGCCACCCCATCTTCCTGGCGAGCCCGAGCATCTTGTCGAACCAGCCCTGCCACTCCGCGACGGGCAGCGCGCCCGGTGCACCACCGGGTTCCGAGGCGGCTTGTCCGACGAGCCACGCCTTCGAGATCCATACGTGGTTCGGGTCGGTGCAGCGCCGCCCGGCCCCGTGCTGTCCGAGAAGATCGCCGACCTCGTCGTCGCCACCCGCGCCGGTGGCCGCGACCTGGAACGCCCGGAAGTTCGCACCGTCGCGCAGCGCGACCGTGCCACCGGCGAGGTCGACTGCGATCTCCATGCGTGCTCCTCAGGCTCTCGTCAGCGGGCCAAACCGTACCCTGCGAGACTGATGGCATGGGCATCTACGCTGAACAGGTCCTGCCACGCGTCATCGACAAGTTGTGCGGCGCGAAGGACATGTACGCGCTGCGCGAACGTGCGGTCGAAGGGCTCCACGGAACGGTGCTCGAGATCGGGTTCGGGTCGGGTCTGAACATTCCCGTGTACCCGGCCGCGGTCGAGCGCGTCCACGCCGTCGACCCGGCCATGGTGGGCCGCAAGCTCGCGACGAAGCGGATCGCCGCGTCGAACGTGCCCATCGACTTCGTCGGTCTCGACGGGCAGCAGATCCCACTCCCCGATGCCAGTTGCGACAGCGCGCTCTCGACCTACACGTTGTGCACCATCCCCGACCCGGCACGCGCCGTGGCCGAGGTGTACCGCGTCCTCAAGCCCGGCGGTACGTTCCACTTCGTCGAGCACGGGCTCGCGCCCGACGACGACGTCGTGCGCAAGCAACGCAAGTACGAACCGCTCAACAAGCGGCTCGCCGGCGGTTGCCACCTCACCCGCGAGCACTGGGGCCTGCTCGAGGACGCGGGCTTCGTGCTCGAGCGGCGCACCGCCGAATACGGCAAGGGTCCGAAGGCCTACGCCTTCCACTACATCGGCACGGCCCGCAAGCCGGCCTGACGTCGCGCTAGGAGACCCCGCGGCGCCCGTCGGGTCGCTGGGACCGGTCACCGAGCTCGAGGATCGTGTCGATCATCGAGGCATCGCAGAAGAGCCAGGCGTAGCGGGGAGACCGTGAGCGCAGGAAGGAACGCGTCGACGCAGATCATCGCCACCGCTCCACAACCCGTCGCGTTCGTGGGTGGCCCGCTCGAACAGCAACGAGTAGTAGAACGCGCGGACCGGGCCCGTGCCCTGCTCGCTCGTGAGCACGTTCGTCACGAGCGCGTGCTTGGCACCGGCGACGGCGGCGAGGACCACGCGCTCCTATCGGCAGGTCAGTTGCGCCCCATGAGGCCGCCGAGGGCCCCGCCCGCACCAGCGCCCCCACCGCCACCGCCGATCGCCCGCTGGAGCCAGCCCACGAGCTCGGAGGGGTTGCGGGTCTGGGTCATGACCTTGCCCGGACCGACGAAGTCGAACACGAGGCCTTCACCGCTCTTGAAGGACTGCACCATGCCGCCCGCCGCCTTGCGGATGACCATCTGCACCGTTTCCTCGTACGCCACCATGTGGCCCGTGTCGACGGTGATGGACTGACCGGCCGCGAGGTCCCAGGTCTCGAGGGCGCCGTAACAGGCCATCACCAGCGGGCCCGAGCCCGAAGCGCGGAGGATGAAGCCGCCCTCGCCGCCGAACATGTTCTTGAAGCCGCCCCACTTGGTGTCGAGCGTGATCGGCGCGGCCGACGCGAGCCAGGATCCGCGCGAGACGAACATCGCCTTGTCGGGCGTGATGTCGATGGTCAGCAGATCGCCGGGGAGCCGCGCGGTGACGTCGACGAAACCGCCCTGCCCTGGCGCGGTGTAGGTGCTGACGAAAAACGACTCGCCGCCCGCGACGGCGCGCTTGGCCGCCTTGAGGAAGCCGCCGTCCATCTTCGACTCGAGGAGCATGCCGCCGGACATGGCGTACATCGCACCAGATTCGACCTTGACGTGCTCGCCGCCGCTCAGCGCGACGCGGGCCACGCCGAACGACGGGGTGTGGCGTGTGGTGACTTCCATCATGACTCCTTGGGGACGACTACATGCCGCGCCGCGACATGGAGCGGCAGCTACATGCCACGCCATTGTGGCGTGCGGCGCTCGCGGAAGCTCTGCACACCTTCCTGCATGTCCTGGGTGCGCGTGATGAGCTCGACGGCCCACGCTTCCTCCTCGAGGATCGTGCGCCGGTCGACATCGAGGCTGCGGTTCAGCAACCACTTGGAGAACATGTAGCTCTTGGTGGGGCCCGAGGCGAGCCGCTCTGCCCACTCGGTGGTGGCTGCGATGAGCTCGGAGCCCGGCACGACCTTGTTGCACAAGCCGATCTCGAGCGCACGCGCGGCGGGCACGTCGTCGGCGAAGAACACGAGCTCCTTGGCCTTCTGGAGACCGATGAGCCGCGGCAAGATCCACGTACCGAGCCCGTCGGGGATCAACCCGCGTCGCGCGAAGACCTCGATGAACTTCGCGTGGTCGGCCATGATGACGAGATCGCAGCACAACGCCAGGTGCACGCCGACACCGGCGGCCGTGCCGTTGACGGCGGCGATGATGGGGATCTCGCAGTCGAGGATGGCCGGCATCAGTTGCAGCTGACCGTTGAGCATCATCCGACGGGCCTCGCCCACCAGGTAGTCGGGTGCGTCGGCCGGTCGAGCGAACGTGCGGTCGGACTTGATGTCGGCGCCGGGGCAGAACATCTTCTCACCCGAGGCGGTGATGACCGCAGCCCGCACGTCGTACTGGCCATTGAAGCCGTTGATGATGTCGCGCATGCCGTCGCGGATCTCGGGCGTCATGGAGTTGCCGTTGTCGGGACGGTTGATGGTGATCCAGGCCACCCCGTTCTCCTCGCGATACAGCAGCTCGTCTTCTGACATGGGTGACTCCCTCGGCTTCCCGGTGCGACGGCCGCATCCTAGGCTGCGGCCCAGAGGGGTCACGATCCACAGGGGGACACCATGGAGATGCCGGAGTATCGCGTCGTCGCGGACGGGCTTCGCTTTCCCGAGGGCCCCGTCGCGCTGGCCGACGGAACCGTGTTGTTCGTCGAGGTGCAGGGTGGAACGCTGAGCCGTGTCCCGGCCGGCGGTGGCGCGGTCGACGTGGTGGCCGAGCTCTGCCCGGGGGGCCACGGCGGCGCGAACGGCGCGGCGGTCGGCCCCGACGGCGCGGTGTACGTGTGCAACAACGGTGGCTTCTTCTGGGGCCAGATGAACGGTCGCCTCATGCCGATCGACATGGCCACAGGCAGCAACGTGCCACCGGGCTTCGCGGGCGGATGGATCGACCGGGTCGATCTCACCACCGGCGCACACGAGGTGCTCTATCGCTCGTGCGACGGGAACGCGTTCACGGGACCGAACGACCTCGTGTTCGACTCGAGCGGCGGGTTCTGGTTCACCGATCACGGCAAGGTGCGCGCCGATCGCTGGGAGAAAGGCGCGGTGTACTACGCCGCGGCCGACGGATCGTCGGTCGCCCGCAAGATCTTCCCGTTGAACGGACCGAACGGGGTGGGCCTCTCCCCCGACGAGTCGGTGCTGTACGTCGCCGAGACCAACACTGGCCGGCTGTGGGCCTTCGACCTCGATGGCCCGGGGCGGCCGCGGCCCGTCGAGCGCGGCCACGGCGGGCAATGCATCGCGAACACGCTCGGCCACCTCGACTCGCTCGCGGTCGAGGCCGACGGCACCGTGTGCGCCGCCGCCATCAGCCAGGGCATCCTCGTGGCGTCCGCCGATGGCTCGGCTCATCACCACGTGCCCATGCCCGACTACGCGTGCACCAACATCTGCTTCGGCGGGCCCGATCTTCGCACCGCCTTCATCACGCTGTCGGGGTGCGGGCAACTCATCGCAACCGAATGGCCACGGGCCGGCCTGAAGCTGGCGTACTGATGACGAGCTCACCGAGAGGACCTCGCCCATGACCCGCACCGAGTACGACACCGTCGACCAGATGGTCCGCGGACGCGCCGGCGAATCCACCCTGGCCGTCGTGTTCGAGGACGAGCAGTACACCTGGGACGAACACGTCCAGAAGTCCGCGGCCCGCGCCGCGCTCCATCGCTCGCTCTGCGGGCCGGGTACCACCCACATCGGCTACCTACTCGACAACATCCCCGAACTGAGCTTCTGGCTCGGCGCCGGAGCGGTGAGCGGCACGCCGCTCGTGGGCATCAACCCCACACGCCAAGGGGCCGAGCTCGCGCGCGACATCACGTACACGCACTGCGGGCTCATCGTCACCGAATCGCGCTCGGTCGGTCTCCTCGACGGTCTCGATCTCGGGATCGACCGTGACCGCATCCTCGTCGTCGACACGCCCGAGTTCGCCGAACAGATCCGGGCGTTCGAGGGCGCCGCACTGCCACCGGAACCGGTTGCTGTCGACGCGCTCGCGCTGTTGATCTTCACCTCCGGCACGTCGGGTTCCCCCAAAGCGGTCATCACCTCGCAGGGTCGCTGGGCGCGCACCGGGCGCGTCATATCGATGACGCAGTCGCTCACCGCGGCCGACGTCGGCTACATGGCCATGCCGATGTTCCATTCGAACGCGCTCTTCGCCGGCTGGTCGCCCATCGTCTATGCGGGTGGCACGCTCGCGATGCGGCGCAAGTTCAGCGCGTCGGGCTTCCTGCCCGACGTGCGGCGCTACGGCGCCACCTTCTTCAACTACGTCGGCAAGCCCCTGACGTACATCCTCGCCACTCCCGAGGCCGACGACGATCGCGACCACCCGTTGCGCCGCGTGTTCGGCAACGAGGCAGCAGAGCGCGACATCCACCGCTTCAGCGAGCGCTTCGGCGTGCCGGTCACCGACAACTACGGCTCCACCGAGAGCGGCGCGGGTGTGCAGCGCCTACCCGATCAACCGAAGGGTGCCCTGGGCCGCGCACCCGAGGGCACGGTCGTGCTCGACCCCGAGACCCTCGAGGAGAAACCGCCTGCGGCGTTCGACGAGAACGGTCGCCTCTTGAACCCCGAGGAGTGCATCGGCGAGATCGTCAACAAGGCCATCGGTCAGGGTTTCGAGGGCTACTACAACAACGACGAGGCCAACGAACAGCGCATGCGTCACGGCTGGTACTGGACCGGCGACCTCGGCTATCGCGATGCCGCCGGCTGGTTCTACTTCGCAGGCCGCGACTTCGAATGGTTGCGCGTCGATGGCGAGAACTTCTCTGCGGCGCCCATCGAGATGATCGCCGGGCGCTTCCCCGGCGTCATCTTGAGCGGCGTGTACGCGGTGCCCGACGAGGAGGTCGGCGACCAGGTGATGATCGCCTTGCAGATGCACTCGCTCGATGCGTTCGATCCGGCGGCGTTCGATTCGTTCCTCGCCGAGCAAACGGACCTCGGCACCAAGTGGTCGCCGCGCTTCGTGCGCGTCACCACCGCACTGCCCATCACGCAGACGTCGAAGGTGCTGAAGCGCCAGCTGCGCGGCGAGCGCTGGGAGTGCGATGAGCCGGTCTATTGGCGGCCGGCCAAGAACGCCCCCCTACGGCTGATGACCCCAGAAGATCGCGACGCGATCCGTGCCGCGTTCGGCGCCCGAGATCGCCTTGGCGAGCTCGACAAGGTCTGACACGGCGGGCGCGGTCAGGCGTAGGTGGCGCGGGCCTCGGCCGCGATGCGGGCGCCGATCCTGGCCAGCTGCTGGCTGCCGCCACCGAAGACGTTCTCGAGCTGCTTCACCCAGATGAACGAGCGGTGCACCGGGTAGTCGACGTCCGCGCCCATGCCACCGTGCAGGTGCTGGGTGGCATGCACCACGCGCTGGCCACCCTCGGCCGCCCAGTACTTCGCGACCTCGACTGCGAGCCCGGCATCGAGGTTCGCGTCGAGGCGCCATGCGGCCTGCCACAGCGTGACGCGCATCGCGTCGATGTCGATGTACGCGTCAGCGGCGCGTATGGCCACACCTTGGTTGGTCGACAGCGGGCGCCCGAACTGGGTGCGCTGGCTCGTGTAGGCCGCGGCCATGGCGAGCGCGTTCTCGCACGCGCCGAGCGCCACTGCGCAGTTGGCGACGTTCACGCGCTCGAGCGTGCTGGCGACCACTTCGGCGCCCCCACCGACGGGCCCGACGACCTGATCCTCGCTGACCGAGACCGCATCGAGCTGCAACGTCGAATGCACTTCGCGGTTGGTGGTGACCGAGTCGGTCCGCGACAGGCCATCGGCATGGGCGTCGACGACGAACACGGTGAGCGTGCCGTCCTCGAGCGCGGCGGGCACGAGGACGGCGTCGGCCACGTTCATGGCCGGCACGGCGATCTTGGTGCCGTCCAGCTGCCAACCGGTGGCGGTGCGCTCCGCCCGCACCGACGACCGGCTGGTGACGTTCGCACCGCGTTCGGCGTACGCGCCCGTGAGCAGCGCATGGCCCGCCGCGACACGCGGGAGCCACACGTCGCGCAGGAC
>JBKJKR010000334.1:0-3119 GCA_046597135.1 Acidimicrobiales bacterium
CGAGGTGGTCGCGTGGGCCGAAGGTCGCACCTCGCCACGTACGCACGTCGTCCGTGGCGAAGGGTTCTTCGCCTGATCCGCGGCCGAGCGCCGACCCGCTGCGCGTGCGACGTCGGCGTACGATGCCGCCCGTGACGGACAAGCTCGCAATCGGTGTCGACATCGGCGGCACCAAGGTGCTCACGGTGGCGCTCGACCCCGACTCGCAGGTCGTGGCCGAGCACCGACTTCCCACACCCAAGGACCCCGACGCGTTGATCGACACGATCGTGGCGGGCATCGCGGCCCTCGACGTGGGGGTGGGCACCATCGGCGTCGGCGTTGCCGGGCTCGTGACCGCCGAAGGCCAGGTGCGGGTCTCGCCCCACCTGACCCATCCCGAGCGACTCGACCTCGTCGGTTCCCTCGGCCACCGGCTCGGTGCACCGGTGTGCGTCCACAACGACGCCAACGCCGCCGCCTGGGGCGAAGCGTGCCTCGGCGCAGGCCGTGGGGTGCGCGACGTGGTCGTGGTCACCCTCGGCACCGGCATCGGGGCCGGCATCATCTGCAACGGCCGGCTCGTGGGCGGCGCCCACGGCTTCGGCGGCGAGCCGGGCCACATGACGGTCAACTTCGACGGTGAACGCCACATCACCGGCGCCCGCGGCTCGTGGGAGCAGTACGGCTCGGGTACGGCGTTGCACGCCTCGGAGGGCCTGCTCACCGAGGCGGACCTGGCCACCGCCGAGGGTGCGGCCGCGCTGGCGCACTACGCCGAGATGGTCGCGATAGGGCTCGGCAACCTCGTCAACCTGCTCGACCCCGAGGTCGTGGTCATCGGCGGCGGGGTCAGCGCGCTGGGCGAACCGCTGCGGGCCGCGGTCGAGACGCACCTGTCATCGTGGGTGTTCGGCGCCGCACAACGGGTGCGCCTGCGGCTCGTGCTCGCCGAGTTGGGCGAGGAAGCGGGCGCGGTGGGCGCGGCGCTCCTCGGCGCGGCACCCGTGGACTGACGGGACGCGTTCGTCCCGGCCGGTCAACGCATCGTGAACTGCCGCAATGCCGGGCAGCGAACGACATGTTGGCGACTACCCTTGAGGGCCATGGAATTCCGTCGCATCAACTCGCTGCCGCCGTACGTGTTCACCATCATCGACGCGTTGAAGGTCGAAGCACGGCGAGCCGGACGCGACGTGATCGACCTCGGTTTCGGCAACCCCGACCTGCCCTCGCCCGACATCGCCGTCGAGAAGCTCACCGAGGCGGCCCACAACGCCCGCAACCACCGGTACTCCGCGAGCAAGGGCATCCCCAAGCTCCGCGAGGCCGCCGCCGCGATGTACCTCCGCCGCTGGGGTGTGCACCTCGACCCGGCCACCGAGGTCATCAACACCATCGGGGCCAAGGAGGGTTTCACCCACCTCATGTGGACCCTGCTGCAGCCGGGCGACCTGGCGCTCGTGCCGGCACCGTCGTATCCCATCCACATCTGGGGTCCCATCCTCACCGGTGCGGCCATCCGCGAGGTCCCGCTCGCCGAGGGCGACGAGTTCATCGACAACCTGCAGCGCAGCTACGAGTACGCCTGGCCCAAGCCTCGGGTGCTCGTGATCTCGTTCCCGCACAACCCCACCACCGTGTGCGTCGACGTCGCCTTCATGCAGAAGGTGGTCGACTTCTGCCGCGAGCGGAACATGATCGTCGTCCACGACAACGCGTACGCCGACATCGGCTTCGACGGGTACGACCCGCCCTCCATCCTCCAGGCCGAAGGGGCCAAGGAGTGTGCGGTCGAGTTGTACTCGTTGACCAAGTCGTACTCCATGGCCGGTTGGCGCATCGCGTTCATGTCGGGCAACGCCGAGGTCGTCGCCGCGCTCGCGAAGCTGAAGAGCTACCTCGACTACGGCACGTTCCAGCCCATCCAGATCGCGGCCACCGTGGTGCTCAACGAAGAACCCGAGTACCCCAAGCTCGTGCGCGACATCTACCAGTCCCGTCGCGACGTGCTGTGTGACGGCCTGGCGTCGGTCGGCTGGGACGTCGGGCGCCCGAAGGGCACCATGTTCGTGTGGGCGCCCATACCCGAGCCGTACCGTGACATGGGCTCGGTCGAGTTCGCATCGTTCCTCGTTCGTGAAGCCGGGGTCGCCACGTCACCCGGCGTCGGGTTCGGTCCTGGGGGAGAAGGCAACGTGCGCTTCGCGCTCATCGAGAACGAGCAGCGCACCCGACAGGGCATTCGCAGCCTGCGAAAGGCCCTCACCCGACTCAACTGACGCACCGCTCGCTCGCGCCCGCGCCACCCGGGGGCGCAGCGTGTGCGTCAGCCCCCGCTCCACCACCCCGATTCCGTCTCGAGGACTCCATGTATCTCGTTCGATTGCGCGTTTGGCTGCCGGATCGACCCGGCGCGCTCGGTGCTGTTGCGAGCCGAATCGGCAGCGTCAAAGGTGACGTCATCGGCATCGAGATCCTCGAACAAGGTGCCGGCCGGGCGGTCGACGACCTGGTGGTGGCCCTCCCGTCGGCCACCCTGGTCGACCTGCTGGTGTCCGAGGTCAGCGAGGTCGACGGGGTCGACATCGAAGAGGTCGTGCCGGTCGACGCATCGGCCATCGACCACGATCTGCTGGCGCTCGAGGCTGCGGCGTCGATCGTGGCCGTCGCCCGTCCGGAACGACTCATCGAGATGGTGCTCGACCGCTCGATGCTCCTGTGCAACGCCGCATGGGCGGTTGCGCTCGACGACGATGTCACGGTCGTGTCGGGCAGCCGCGGCACCACGCCGAGCATCGACTGGCTGCGGGTGTACGTCCAGGGCAGCCAGTCGAGCGATCGGGTGCTGTCCGGCGAAGCGGGCCCCGAAGACATCCTGTGGGCGCCGCTCGGCTCGTACTCGCTGCTGATCGGCCGCGAACACCGCCCCTTCCGGTCGCGCGAGCGGCGCCGCCTGCTGTCGTTCGCCCGCATCGCCGACGCACGCCTGCGCCAGATCGTCGGCTGAGCCGCCGCTCACTCCTCCCAGGCGCGGGAGCGCTCCACGCCGCGGAGCCACGTGGCGTGGGTCCGATCAGCATCGTCGCGGCGGTCGGGGCGAGGGTCGAACTGTCGGTCGGCCGACCAGTTGGCGGCGA
>JBKJKR010000355.1:0-4137 GCA_046597135.1 Acidimicrobiales bacterium
ATCCTCGGCGCCAACAGCCTCGAGTGGCTGCTCACCTTCTGGGCCACCGTCAGCCTGGGGGCCTGCGCCGTCGCGTTCAACGGATGGTGGCAGGAGGACGAGATCCGCTACGGGCTCGAGCTCACCGAGCCGAAGCTGCTCGTGGCCGATCAGAAGCGACTCGAGCGCATCGAGGGCGGACGCGACGCCGTCGACGTGCCGGTCGTGGTGATCGAGACCGAGTTCGCCGAAGCGTTCTGGAACCGCACCGCCGCCCCCTTGCCCACCGTCGACATCGACGAGGACGACGCCGCGGCGATCATGTTCACGTCGGGTACGACCGGCCGGCCAAAGGGCGCGATCTCGACGCACCGCAACCTGATCTCGTTCACCCAGATCTCGTTCTTCGGTGGTGCACGCTCGGCCATGATGTTCCCCCCGAGCGCTCAGCCGGCGCCGATGGTGTCGGTGTGCAGCTCGCCCATGTTCCACGTGTCGGGTCTGCAATCCGCGATCATCGCCGGCATCGCGTCGGGTTCGAAGTACGTGTGGACCACGGGCCGCTTCGACCCGAAGCGGGTGCTCGACCTCGCGGTCGAACACGGGGTCACGCGCCTCGGCGGCATCACCACGCAACTGTGGCGCATCATCGAGCACCCCGAGTTCGAGTCCTACGACCTGTCGAAGGTCACCAGTTCCGGCGGTGGCGGTTCCGTCTTCTCCCCCGAGCTGCAACGCGCCGTACGCGAGAAGATCCCCACGGCCGCGGGCGCGTTCAGCGTGGGCTACGGGCTCACCGAATGCGGCGGGCTGTGCACGATGGCCACCAACGACATGCTCGTCGCCGACCCCACGTGCGTCGGACGCGCGCTGGTCACCGCCGAGGTGGCCATCCTCGACGACGACGGCAATCCGCTGCCCGATGGCGAGGTGGGCCACGTGTGCGTGCGCGGTCCCATGGTGATGCCCGGCTACTACGCGAACCCCGACGCCACCGCCGGCGCGTTCTTCAAAGGTCGTTGGCTGAACAGTGGCGACTACGGGCGCATGGACGAAGGCATGCTCTACCTCGAGTCACGCAAGCGCGACATGATCATCCGAGGCGGCGAGAACATCTACCCCATCGAGATCGAGAACCGCCTCGACGAACACCCCGATGTGCTCGAGGCCGCGGTCATCGGTGTCGAGCATCGCACGCTCGGCCAAGAGGTCAAGGCCGTCGTCGTCCCTCGTCCCGGCCATCACATCGACAGCGACGACCTGAAGCGCTTCGTCGGCGAGACGCTCGCCTATTACAAGGTTCCCGAGTACGTCGAGGTCCGCGACGAGCCGTTGCCGCGCAACGCGACGGGCAAGGTCATGAAGCACGTCCTCAGCGGTGAGGCCGAGAACACGTTCGTCGAGGAGTAGCCGGTGTTGTTGGCCGATGTTCTGCGCAGGACCGGGTCCGAGATCGGTGATCGCGTGGCCTACGTCGCCGCCGACGGTTGGCCCGTCACCTATCGAGACCTCGACAAGTTGAGCGACGAGGTGGCCGTCGGCCTGCTGCGCCGCGGCGTGCGCGAGGGCGACGTGGTCGGCCTCGCGATGCCGTCGAACCCCGACTACATCGTGGCCTACGGCGCACTCGACAAGATCGGCGCGTGCGCGGCGGGGGTCAACCCGTTCCTCATGGCCCGCGAGCGCCGCGACGCGCTCGCCACCGCCGAGCCAGCGTTCGTCATCGCCACCGCCGATCTGTGCGACGGCGTCCCCGACGACACGAACGTCCTCGAGGTCTCGGTCGCCGCGACGGCCGCCGACATCCTCCGCGACCTACGTGCGCCCGACGAAGCGCCACCCGCCATCGCGTACGATCCCGAGCGCAAGGTGGCCATCGTCTTCACGTCCGGTTCGACGGGGCTCCCGAAGGGCGCCCTCTTTCGCGAGCGCACCATCCGGGCGATCTTCGACATGGACAACAGCGGCAGCGCCGGGTACTCCGGCACCGCTCACTCGGTGTCGGCCACGCAGTGGGCCCACATCGGCGGCATGACCAAGATCGCGTGGATGCTCTCGGGCGGCGGCACCACGCACCTCATGCACAAGTGGAAGGCCGCCACGGTGCTCGAGTACACGGCGCGCTACAAGATGCCCGCGCTGAACGCAGGTCCTTCGCAGGTCGCGCTGATGCTGCGCGTACCCGACCTCGAGCAGTACGACCTGTCGAGCGTGCGGGCCATCATCGCGGGCATGGGCCCGTCGAGCCCCGGGCTCATCATCGAAGCACGCGATCGGTTCAAGTGCGCGTACTCCGTTCGCTACTCGTCCACCGAGTCGGGTGGCATCGGGTGCGCGACCGCGCTCGACGCACCCGACGAGGAGACCTTCTACACCGTGGGCCGGCCGCGCGCCGGGGTCGAGTGCAAGGTCGTCGACGAGCGCGGCAACGAGCTCCCCGTCGGCGAGGTCGGCGAGATGGCGCTACACCACGCCGGCATCATGGACGCCTATTACAACAACCCCGACGAGACCGCGACCACACTCGTCGACGGCTGGTTGCGCACCGGCGATCTCGGGTCGAAGGACGAGCGCGGTTGCTTCCGCGTGTCGGGCCGGATCAAGGAGATGTTCATCCGCGGCGGGTACAAGATCTACCCCGTCGAGGTCGAGAAGGTGCTCAGCGAGCACCCGAAGGTGGCGAACATCGCGGTCATCCCCCGCCCCGACCCGGTCATGACCGAGGTGGGTGTCGCGGTGGTGGTCCCCCGCGACCCGGCCGACCCGCCCACGCTCGACGATCTGCGCGCCTACGCCGCGGACAAGCTCGCCCGCTACAAGCTGCCCGAGCACATCCGCTACGCCGACGAGATCCCGATGAACTCGTCGTACAAGGTCGACCGGCGCACCCTCAAGCAGCACGAGGCCGCCACTGCAGCCGACCCGACCGCTGCCCCCGCTTCGGGGTCGTGAACCGCGCGCCCCGGCGCGCAGGTCGCTATCCAAAAAGGAACGAAGCGAAGACCGGGTCAGCGGCGGTGGCGGGGCGCGCGGCGGGGGCCGCTCGCGCCGCGGCTCAGGAGCCGGGCGCGCTCTTCTTCACGGGTGAACATCTCGTCGATCTCGTGGCGTAGCGCCCGATAGCGGGCCAGCCGCGCGGCGGGCACCGTGCCGAGCACCGCGCAGCCCGGCTCGCGATCATGGGCACAGTCCGCGAACCGACAGTTGGCCGCGAGTTCGATCACGTCGCTGAACACGCGTCCGAGCGCGTCCTCATCGGCCCACACCCCAACCGACCGGATGCCCGGCGTGTCGACGAGCGCGCCGGCCCCCGGCAACAGGATCAACTCGCGCGCGACGGTGGTGTGGCGGCCTTTGGAATCACGGGCGCGCACCTCCTTGGTGGCCAGCCGTTCGTGCCCGAGCAAGAGGTTCACGAGCGTCGACTTTCCGGCGCCCGACGCGCCGAGCAGCGCGCACGTGGTGCGGGGCGCCACCAACTCGAGCACCTTGTCGATGCCCCATCCGTCCACGCGACTCGTGGCGAGCACCTCGACATCGGGCGCCGTGGCCTTGACCACCGTGGTGATCTCGGCCAGGAGCTCGGTGCGGTCGGCCTTGGTGAGGATGACCGCGGGCTGCGCACCGCTGTCCCACGCGAGCACGAGGAACCGCTCGAGACGACCGGGCGGAAGGGGACGGTCGAGCCCGTGGACGAACGCGACGACGTCGACGTTCACGACCAGCACCTGGTCGACGATCTGCTCGGAAGGATCGCGCCGGGCGAGCGTGTGGCGACGAGGGAGCACCCGAAGGATGGCCATCTTGTCGTCGGGGCCCGGCTCGAGGACGACCCAGTCGCCGGTGGCCGGCGCCGTGGCGCCCTGCGAGCGGGTGGAGTCGGAGATCGCGCGCACGACGCCGTCGGTCGTGATCACGTCGCACTCGCCACGATCGACGCGAGTGATGCGACCACAACGTGTGTCGTCGCCGGCCGACGCCGCCCAGGCGTCGTCCCATCCGTAGGCCGCGAGATCGATCAATGGCTCATGCGTTGCGCGCCTACGGCCGCGTCCGATTCCATGTCCGGGATCCTACGCGGCGCACTCCGGGACGCTGAAGCAGCCTTGACGTGTGGCTCGAAGGGCCTGCCGCCCACGGACGGCCGATGTCAGTGAC
>JBKJKR010000412.1:0-3808 GCA_046597135.1 Acidimicrobiales bacterium
CCGATGGGTACGTGGCCACCATCGTCAGCGGCACGGTGGTGTCACGCAACGGCGAGCTCACGGGCGAGTTGCCGGGCCGTGTGCTGCGCGGCGCACGACCCGGACCCGCCGCCTGACGTTCAGCGCCTGACGCTCAGCCCTTCACGCTCAGCCCCTCACCACACCGCACAGCAAACGGTCGCCGGCGTTGCCGGTGTTCTGCGTCGCGGTCACCGCGTCCGCATGGTTGGCGGTGTACTGGTTGGCCGCCGTTCCGACCGGGACGTTCCCGAAGTTGTCGGCCCCCGCGTGGAGGATGACCGCGCGGCCCTTCAGTGCCGCCAGGTCGATGCGATCGGTCATGAACCACATCTCGGCTTTGCCGTCGGGGGTCACGAGCACGCTCGGCATGTCGCCGTTGTGGCCCGAGTGGATCTGGGCATCGGCCTTCCAATGGCCGTCGGCCGACACGAACCACGTGTTCGACGGCGTATCCGGATCTGCGACGCAGCCCTCACCGTTCTTGGAGTCGCTGTTGGCATGCACGTGGAAGCCGTGGAACGCGTCGCGGGCCACCGCTTCGGGTAGTCCGCTGAGGCGAACACGGACCTCGGTGCCGTGATGGCGGTCGTCGAAGGTGACCGAGCCGCGAGGCTTACCGTCAACGTCGCGCAGCGTCACCTTCATGGAACGGCCGTTCGCCCCCGCGACCCCGGCCACGACAGCAAGCGCGCCGAGCGCGCAAACCGCCAGCACGACCATCGCGGCCACCATGACTCCCATACGTGATGTTCGCATCGAATCTTCTCCCTGCTCGACGGCCGGCAGTCAGCGCCGGACGTCCACACAGATGGTCGCCGGGGCCGCGCCGGGTGACGCGACGACGAATCTCCTTCTGATGACCGAGGCGCGTCACCCGCGAACGCGCGATGCTCGTCTGTCAAGGTGATGACCGCGGAGTTCGTGCTGCTGATGGCCGGCGTGGCGCACGCGCGCGCGTCCGGTGCCACCATCACGGCCGCGGCCGAGACGATGGTGATCCGCCTCTTCCAACTCGAGGGCCGGAACCTGGTCCGCCTGGCCCGGCTGTTCGTCGATGACCGTGACGCAGCCGAGGACATCGTGCAGGAGGCCTTCATCCGATTGGCCCGCTCGGCGTCGCGCATCGACAACCCCGATCGTGCGCCGGCGTACCTCCGGTCGATCGTGCTGAACCTGGCCCGGGACCACAACCGTCGCGGGCTCGTGTCGCTGCGGCACGAGCTCCCTGCGACGTCGACGCTCGCCGGGGTGCCGCTTCCCGAGGACGAGCTCGTGCGCGACGAAGCGCAGCGGGCCGTGCTCGACGCCATCCGCGCGCTCCCGCGCCGCCAACGCGACTGCGTCACGCTTCGGTACTACGTCGAGCTGGGCATCGCCGACATCGCGGACACGCTCGGGGTGTCGCAGAACTCGGTCAAGACCCACCTCAGTCGCGGGTTGGCCAACCTCGAGCGGGCGTTGGACGGTGCGCGATGACCGCGCCGATCGAAGCCCGGGTCGCGGCCGCGCTGCGCGCTGCGGGCGCGTACTTCGAACCCAACCCCGACCTGTTCGCGCGAGTGACCCGCTCGGTCGAGGCCGACCGGGCGCGTGTCCGATGGCGCTGGCGCATGGCCGCGCGCGGAGCGGGGTGCGTTGCGTTGTTGACGGCGGTGGGTGCCGCCGGTTCCGATTTCAGACAAGGGAGCGTTCTCATGCCTTGGTGGTTGTTGCATCTGTTGATCACGGTGGTGCTGCTCGCAATCGCGGTGGTGCTCGGGCCGTTCATCAAACGGTTCGGGCGCAGCTACGCGGCCGACGTGTTCCGAGCGAACCCGCAGACGGGCAAGAGCTACCTCGTGCTGACCGACATCGCCTACTACCTGATCTTCGTGTCGTACATCTTGTTCACGTTGCAGTTCGAGACCCAGAGCGACTGGGGCGACGACGCGAACGCGAACCAACTCCAGTTCGAGGTGGCGCGCGTCGGCGGCATCCTCCTCATCCTCGGGCTGCTGCACGCGGCGAACATCCTGATGCTGCCGATGATCGGGCGTGTGCTCTCACTCAACCGCAAGCTCGACGAGCAGGACCTCGGCGGTGCGCCAGTCGGTTCGCCGCGGGCAGCCGGTGGCCCGTCGGCGGCAACTGCGGCAGGTACCTCGCTGACCGCCGGGGCGTGGGTGCTGCGCATCGAGCCGATCACCGGCCCGGCCGCGCCGGAACCACCGCGGGGTCAGAGCGTCGACGAATAGAACGCGAGCGCGGTGGCGGCCACGTGCTCGAGCGCGGCGCCGGAGTACGGCGTGAAGTGGTGCCCCTCGACCATCTCGAGTTGCTTCGGCTCGGGCGCACGGTCGAACGCACTGACCGCGACCTCGGTGGCCGCGACCGTGTCGTGGGTGGCGATGACGAACAGCACCGGCGCACGAAGGTGCGACACCGCCACCCCCGGATCGAACGCCGGCTCGGTGCCGAACGCCGACCGCAGCCACACCTCGTTGCGCCAGCCCGCGCCCGGGCGGCGGCCGAAGTCGAGGAACCATTCGCCGGCTTCGGGTTGGGGCAGGAACACGCGTGTGCCGGGAGCGGCGTCGGGTTCGGCGACCACCACGACCGGCCCGGCGGGCACCGCGGTGGAATCGGCCGGGCCCGCACCGCTGAGGTCGCACAGCGCCTCGCGCAACGCGGAGAACTTCGCGTCGACCAGATCGGTGTCGGTGTAATCGCCGCCCGTGCCGGCGAATGGCACGTTGGCCACCACGGCCCGGACGCGCTCGTCGATGGCGCCGAGCACCAGCACCGCACCCCCGCTGTAGCTCGAGCCCCACAGGCCGATGCGGTCACGGTCGACCTCGGGCCGGGCGGCCAGCCAGCCGATCGCGTAGCGGTAGTCGCGAGCCTGGGCCCAGGGGTTGATCACCTGGGGTTCGCCGTCGCTCGTGCCGAGGCCGCGGTGGTCATAGACGAGCACGGCGAGGCCACCGGCGCAGAACCTCGTCGCGTAGGCGTCGAGGGCCATCTCCTTGGTGGCCGAGAAGCCGTGGGCCATGACCACGCCGGGTACCGGTTGCGACTCGGTCGCCCCGTCCGGCAGGTAGAGCCACCCCCGGAGGACGACCCCGCCGTGGCCCTCGAACTCGATGTCGCTCCGCATGTGCCCGCCCCTCGCCGATGCCCCCGGCCTGCTGGTTTCGCTAAGGCTACGGTGGCCGGCTCCCGATGAACGAGGAGTGGTGAACGACAGCTCCCGTGGCCGACACACCCACCGACGACGGCTCTTGTCCGTTGTCGGGGCGCTCTCGGTGCTCGCCGCGTGCGCGGGCGGCGAGGCCGGTGGCGATGATGCGCTCGACGCGGCGCGCCAGGGCGATCCGCCCGTCGAGAGGTCGTTGGCCACCATGAGCACGACCGGTTCGGCACCCACCACGACGGCGCTCGTGGCCACGACGACCGCGGTTCCCGCGGCGCCGCCCGAGATGCAGCGGGCGCCGTCGACCACGGCCGCTGCGTCGCGCAGCACCGGCGTGAAGCCGCCGGTCGCCGGTGCCGACCCTCAGCCGGAACCGGCGCCATCGCCTGCCCCGCCACCCGCGGCCGGCCCGCGCCCGGCCAGTGGGTCACCCACGTCGCTCGGTGATTGCACGCTGTTCCCGCGCAACAACTACTGGTACGCCAACGTGTCGACACTGCCGGTGCACGCGAACTCGGCGAACTACATCGCCGGAATCGGTGCGGGCAGCGGGCTCAAGGCCGACCTCGGCACCGGCCTGTGGGACGGCGGCCCGATCGGCATCCCCTACGTGGT
>JBKJKR010000498.1:0-6467 GCA_046597135.1 Acidimicrobiales bacterium
GTCGTCACCCCCGGCAACCCCGGCATCCCGTGGACGACCCCGCGCCCGGTCGAAGAGCTCGACGTCGATCTCGTCGTCATCGGCCCGGAGACCCCGCTCGTCGACGGCCTGGCCGATCGGCTGAGGGCGCAAGGCAGGTCGGTCTTCGGGCCCGGTGCCGACGGCGCACGGCTCGAGGGCTCCAAGGCGTGGATGAAAGATGTGCTGCTCGCCGCGGGCGTTCCCACCGCGGGCCACGGCACCTTCGACGACGTCGCGGCGGCCGAGGCCTTCCTCGACACCATGGGCGACCTCTTCGTCATCAAGACCGACGGGCTGGCGGCCGGCAAGGGTGTGCTCGTCACCACGTCGCGCGCCGAGGCCTCCGAGGCGGTGCGCGAGTACCTGTCGGGCGCCCGCTTCGGCGACGCCGGTCGACGCCTCGTGATCGAAGAGGGGCTCGTCGGCCCCGAGGTGTCCCTGCTCGTGATCTGTGACGGCCACCGGCTGGTGCCGCTCGCCCCGGCGCAGGACTACAAGCGCGTCGGCACCGGCGACACCGGGCCGAACACGGGCGGCATGGGCGCGTACTCGCCGGTTCCCGCGGTCACGTCGGCCATGGTCGACCAGCTGCTCGAGGTCGCGGTCGGGCCCACCTTGCACGAGCTGCAGCGGCGCGGCATCGACTACCGCGGCGTGCTGTACGCCGGCCTCATGCTCACGCCCACCGGGCCCAAGGTCATCGAGTACAACGTGCGCTTCGGCGACCCCGAGACCCAGGTCGTGCTGCCCCGGTTCGCGGGTGACCTCGCGGCGCTGCTGCTCCAGGCGGCCGAGGGTGCGCTGGTCGACGATGCCCGCTTCGCCGACGACGCCGCGGTCACCGTGGTGTGCGCGGCCGAGGGGTACCCCGGAGCGCTGCGCACGGGCGATCCCATAGCGGGTCTCGACGCGGCCCGGGCGATCCCCGGGGTCCAGGTCTTCGCGGCGGGTGTGGGTGCCGGCCCCGACGGTGCGCTCGTCACCGCCGGAGGCCGCGTGCTCGACGTGACCGCGGTGGCCCCCACCATTGCCGAAGCGAGTGCCGCTGCCTACGCCGCGGTTCGCGAGATCTCATGGCCCGGAATGCACACACGCGCCGACATCGCGAGGTTCGGCGCCTCGAACACCGAGGAGACACGGTGAAGGTTCTGATCCTGATGGGCTCAGCGAACGACCACGACAAGATGGCGCCGGCGGTCGACATGCTCGCCCGCTTCGGCATCGAGTCCGACGTGCGGGTGCTGTCCGCCCACCGCAACCCAGCGGCGGTCGCCGCGCTGGCATCGACCGCTCGCGAGAACGGCTACGTGGCGTTCATCTGCGGCGCCGGCATGGCGGCGCACCTGGCCGGCGTGGTGGCCGCGCACACCACGCTGCCGGTCATCGGGGTGCCGTTGTCGGGCGGCGGGCTCGACGGGGTCGACGCGTTGTACTCCACCGTGCAGATGCCCCGCGGCATCCCGGTGGCCACGGTGGCCATCAACGGCTCCATGAACGCGGCGATCCTCGTCGCACAGATGCTCGGCATCCACGATCCGGCCATCGCCGAGCTCCTGGCCGAGCACAAGCGCGAGATGGCCGGCGCCTGACTCAGTTCGGGCGAGTGCGTCCGTCCGTCGAATACACCGAGTCGAGCCAGGAGAGCATCTCGCTGGTCTCGTCCGCGTGCTCGCCGCGCGGGGTCTCGCCGCCCTGGCGTTGCGTGCGCCCGGGGCGCGCCGCAGGCTCGCCGTGGCCCGGCAGATCTTCGGCTTCGTCGAAGGCCCAGCCGGCGGGCACCGGGTTCGTGATCGCGGGCAGCGGGGCGGGTTCGTCGACGCGCACCTCCTGTTCGCGGGCCTTGTGCTTGGCCCGGATCGATCGTCTCGACAGCTGCGGCGTCGACTTGGCCCGAACCCCGGACGCAGCCACGGCGCAGGTCACACACATCGGCAGCTTCTGGCCGCGCGGGAACACCAGGCACTCGCGGCAGAATTCTGCGCCGCAGCGACCACAGAGGTTCTCGCTCAGGATGAAGGGGTGCCGTATGCAAACTCGCGCCATATGCATCTGCACATCGGCACGAGACCGGCGAGACTTGATGGTGGAGAGAGGACGGATGTCGTGGCCGGTGTGACCATTCCCAACGTGCTCGCGGCGCGCTATGCGAGCGCGTCGATGGTCGAGCTCTGGTCGCCCCGCGAGAAGGTGGTCCTCGAGCGTCGCCTGTGGATCGCCGTGCTACGAGCCCAACGGGCCGCCGGCATCGAGGTGCCCGACGGGGTGATCGAGGCGTACGAGGCCGTCGTCGACGACGTCGACCTCGAGTCCATCGCGGCGCGAGAGCGCGTCACCCGCCACGACGTCAAGGCCCGCATCGACCAGTTCTGCGCGCTCGCCGGCCACGAGCACATCCACAAGGGCCTCACTTCGCGCGACCTCACCGAGAACGTCGAGCAACTGCAGATCCGGGCCGGGTTGGTCCTCGTGCGCGATCGCATGGTGGCCGGACTCGCTGCGCTGGCCCGGCGGGCCGCCGAGTTCGCCGACCTGGCCATGGCCGGTCGCAGCCACAACGTCGCCGCGCAGACCACCACGTTGGGCAAGCGCCTCGCCACCGTCGGCGAGGAGCTGTTCGAGGCGTACGAGCGCATCGAGCACCTCATCCACCACTACCCGCTCCGCGGCCTCAAGGGCCCGGTCGGTACGCAGCAGGACCAGCTCGAGTTGCTCGACGGCGACGCCGACCGGCTCGCCGTGATCGAGGACGCCGTGGCCGAGCACCTCGGGTTCCGTCGCGTGCTCAACAGCGTCGGACAGGTGTATCCCCGCTCGCTCGATTTCGACGTGGTCGCGGCGCTCGTGTTCGCCACTGCGGCCCCGGCCAACTTCGCCACGACCCTGCGGCTCATGGCCGGTCACGATCTCGTCACCGAGGGCTTCAAGCCCGGCCAGGTCGGCTCCTCGGCCATGCCCCACAAGATGAACACGCGCAGCTGCGAGCGCATCAACGGGCTCGCCGTGGTCGTGCGCGGCTATCTCACCATGTGCAACGCGCTCGTCGGCGAGCAGTGGAACGAGGGCGACGTCAGCTGTTCGGTGGTGCGCCGAGTCGCATTGCCCGACGCCTTCTTCGCGACCGACGGCCTGTTCGAGACGTTCCTCACGGTGCTCGCCGAGATGGGGGCCTACCCGGCCGTCATCGAACGAGAGCTCGACACCTACCTGCCGTTCCTCGCGACGACCAAGATGCTCATGACGGCTGTGCGCCACGGCGTCGGCCGCGAGGTCGCGCACGAGGTCATCAAGGAGCACGCGGTGGCCACGGCGCTGCACCTGCGCGAGTCGGTCGACGCCGAGAACGACCTGCTCGACCGCCTGGCCGCCGACGAGCGGCTCCACCTCGATCGCGCCACGTTCGCCGACGCGCTCGCGTCGCCGATCGAGTTCACCGGCGCCGCCCGCACACAGGTCGCCGCGTTCGTCGAGCGCGTCGAAGCCCTCGCGGCGCGTCATCCTGACGCGTCGCGCTACGTACCCGAACCGATTCTCTGAGGTCTCTTCCATGACGGTGTCCCTGCCCCGCCTGTACTCCGGCAAGGTCCGCGACGTCTACGACGCCGGCGCCGACCGGTTGCTCATGGTCGCGTCCGATCGCATCTCTGCGTTCGACGTCGTGATGCACGAACCGGTGCCCGACAAGGGCCGTGTGCTCACCGCGATGTCGGTGTTCTGGTTCGAGCTGTTCGCCGACCTCGCGCCCAGTCACCTCATCTCGGCCGACGCGGCCGACTTCCCCGAGGGCTCCGGCCCCGGGACGGTCGGTCGGTCGATGTTGTGCCATCGCGCCGACATGTTGCCCATCGAGTGCATCGTGCGTGGCTACCTGTCGGGCTCGGCGTGGAAGGAGTACCGAACCTCGCGCACCATGCACGGGGTCGCCCTGCCGGCCGGTTTGCGCGAGTCGGACAAGTTGCCCGAGCCCGTGTTCACGCCGTCCACCAAGGCCGAGTCGGGCCACGACGTGAACATCTCCTTCGACGAAGCGGTGGTGCTCGTCGGCGCCGACGTCGCCACACGGGCCCGCGACCTGTCGCTCGCGCTCTACACGCGCGGCGCCGAGTGGGCGGCCGAGCGCGGCATCATCATCGCCGACACCAAGTTCGAGCTCGGGTTCATCGACGGCGAGCTCGCGGTTGCCGACGAGGTGCTCACCCCCGACTCGTCGCGGTTCTGGCCGGCCGACGCGTGGGTGCCCGGCGCGACGCCGCCGTCGTTCGACAAGCAACCGGTGCGCGACTACCTCGAGACGTTGGTCATCGACGGCGCGCCGTGGTTGAAGACCCCGCCGCCGCCGCCGTTGCCCGACGAGGTGCTCGAGGCCACCCGCGCCCGGTACCGCGAGGCGTACGAGCGCATCACCGATCGTTCCTTCGCCGCGTGGCCGGGCGGCGCGTAACAACGATCACGTCGCGGGGTGCCAGCAGCCGAGATGCCATGTGGCAGAGTGATCGCATGATGTTCTCGGTGCTCGTCGAGGTCCAGCTGCGTCCCGGGGTCGCCGATCCCCAGGGCTCCACCATCGAACGCTCCCTGCCCGCGCTCGGCTTCGGCGGAGTCGTCGGCGTGCGCGTGGGCAAGGCCATGCGGTTCACGCTCGCCGCGGCCGACGCCGCGGCGGCGCAGGCCGAGGTGGCCGAGATGTGCGAACGGTTCCTCACGAACCCGGTCATCGAGGACGCCGTCATCACGGTGACCGAATCGGCCGCGGTATGAGCCGCACGGTGCGAGCTCTTGCGAGCCCGAAGGCGACGGTGAATCGATGAGCGCACGGGTCGGTGTGGTGCTGTTCCCGGGATCGAACTGCGAGCAGGACGTGGTCGAGGCCATCCAGTCGCTGGGCGGTGACGCCGAAGCGGTGTGGCACGGCGCGACCGAGCTCGGCGATCTCGATGCCATCGTGCTGCCGGGCGGGTTCGCGCACGGCGATTACCTGCGTCCGGGCGCCATCGCCCGGTTCTCGCCGGTCATGGCCGCGGTGGCGGATTTCGCCCAGGCGGGTGGACCCGTGATCGGCATCTGCAACGGCTTTCAGGTGCTCACCGAAGCCGGGCTGCTTCCCGGTGCACTGCAGAAGAACGCCGGGCTGAAGTTCCTGTGTCGGTCAGCCACGATTCGGGTGGAAAGCACACAGAGCGCGCTCACGAACCAAGCCGAACTTGGGCAGAACCTCACGATTCCGATCAATCATTTCGAGGGCAACTACACCTGCGACGAACGCACCTTGGCCGCGTTGCGCGACGAGGACCGCATCCTGTTCACCTATGTGGACAATCCCAACGGATCAACGGCTTCGATCGCCGGGATCTGCAACGAGGCGCGCAACGTCGTGGGGCTCATGCCGCACCCGGAACGGGCCTGTCACCCGCTGCTCGGCGGCACCGACGGTGCGGTCCTGCTGCAGTCGCTGCTGGTCGCCGCCGGTGCCCGCACGAGCGCCTGATCAGGAGCTACGGCTGATCCCCGCCCGCTTGAGCACGCCCGGGGAGACGCCGACGGCCCGCCATGCGGCGTACGAGATGCCCTTGCGCTCGCTGTAGGACTTGGCCGCGGCGACGAACTCGGCTTCGAGCGCGGTGAGGTCGACCTTGGCCCCGATGGTCTCGAGCTCGGTGTTCAGATCGAGCTGCTCTTGGACCAACTGGACCCGCTTCAGGGGGTCGGCGGACTTCATCTCGGTCTCGATTGCTTGGAGACGACGCTTGATGGAATCAGGCGTTCGTTTGCGGCCTCGCTTGGGGCGGTGGCTCTCGAGGGCGTCGAGGTAGACGCGAACGGAACGGCTCTGATTCCGACCTTCGGCGAGCGCGGCCTTGTGTTCGACCGACATGTTTCGAACTTTGCTACGTGGGCTCATATGGCACCAGATCATAGACCGTGACCAAATTGGGGCGGCCGTTGAAGCACACGATCATGGTTGAACCTTGGCGCCCGTCACAGCCCGGAGATGACGTGGTGAGCTGGTCTGTTGACTAGGTTCGCGGTCCATGACCGAACCTCTCCACCGCGCGCTCGGGCTCACGGACGACGAGGCGGTGTCGATCGAAGCGATCCTCGGCCGGGCGCCCAATCATCTCGAGCTCGCCATGTTCGCCGTGATGTGGTCGGAGCACTGTTCCTACAAGTCGAGCCGGCTCCATCTGCGCCGTCTGCCGACCGAAGCGCCGTGGGTGCTCGTCGGACCGGGCGAGAACGCCGGTGTGGTCGACGTCGGTGACGGCATCGCCGCGGCCATTCGCATCGAGAGCCACAACCACCCGTCGGCCATCGAGCCGTACCAGGGCGCAGCCACCGGCGTCGGCGGCATCCTGCGCGACATCTTCACCATGGGCGCCCGCCCCATCGCGCTCATGGACCCGCTGCGGTTCGGTCCGCTCGATGACCCGCGCAGCCGCTGGATCGCGGAA
>JBKJKR010000590.1:0-5960 GCA_046597135.1 Acidimicrobiales bacterium
GTAGATGCACCCGGCACACGGGCTCGAGATCGTGCCGACGCTGTCCCAGTCCTTCCAGGACGTGCTGCCCGAGACGGCAGTGCTGGTGGCGAGCACCGTATTGCTGAGCGGGCTCGCCACCGATCCCTTGTCGAGCAACGTGAACGTCGTGTCGACCTTCGCGCCGCTCACGAGCGAGCTGTCGGGGTTGGGACTGCTGCCGGCGTTGAAGGCACCGTCGTACACCTGCACCTGCACCGACGCCGGAACGTTGGTCTTCGGCATCTTGATCTCGAACAGGTACCCGTTGTTGTCGTAGTCCGGGTTCTCGATGGTGCCCGACGCGGTCGAGCAGGTGTAGCCGTTGCCGCTGAAGGCGTTGTCGTACTTGGCGAGGCGCAGGTCGCCGTTCTCCTTGGCGGAGCAGTACCCGCTCACCGCAGCCCAGATGTTCTCGGTGGCCGCGCCGCTCATGAGGCTGCCGGTGCCGAAGTAGTTGGTCGGGCTGCCGAGCGGGATCGGTTCCTCGTAGCGCGCCGTTGCCTGACGCGTGATCTTGAGCGGGCCCATGATCATCTTCGAGAAGAACTGCGGCGCCATACAGATCGGCCGCTGGCCCCTCGGAATTGAGACTATGCACGAGATCACCCGCCGTCGTCGTCTACGTGACGGACGCGCTACGTCGAGCGCATCGACCAGATCCGGTCGACGGCCGCGGCGAAGACGTCGAGGTCGAGCGGCTTGGCAAACGCCGCGACGATGGGCGGCCGCACGAAACCCGGCTGCAGCACCTCGAGGTCGGAGCTGACCATCACCACCGGACAGCCCGGAGCCGCCGCCGCTACGGCGCTCAGCAGCGCGTCCGGGTCGGACTCGGGAAGGTTCCGATCGAGCACCACCAGGCTCGGTTGCACCCGCTCGATCATCGCGATGCCCGAGACACCCGTGCCGGCGAGCGCGACGCGCGCGCCGGGCATCAGTTGCAGCACCGCATCGAGGATGCGTCGCGATTCGGGGTCGTCATCGATGCACACGATGTCGCGGGGCGCCGCCTGCTCGTCGTCGAACCCCGGTCGGCGCAGACGCACCCGGAACGTGGTGCCCGACCCGAGCACGCTCGCGACATCGATCGAGCCACCCATGGCGCGCACCAACCCGTCAGTGAGCGGGAGGCCGAGCCCGACCCCCGAGACGCCCGTGCTCTCCGCGCCGAGTCGATCGAACGGCACGAACAACCGGGGCAAGACGTCCGCGGCAAGGCCGGGGCCGGTGTCGGTGACCTCGACGATCACGTGGTCGTCGAGTTGGGTCGCGCACACCGTGACCGACCCGTTGTCGATGTTGTACTTGATGGCGTTCGACACGAGGTTCGCGATGACCTGACGCACACGGGTCGCGTCGGCCCGCGCCAGCATCGGCGATTCCACCGAGCGCTCGATCACGATGCCCCGAGCCACCGCCTGAGCCGCGAGCATCTCGATCGCGCCGTCGATCGCCAGCCCGAGATCGACGACCTCATCGCTCACGGTGAGTCGCTCGGCGTTGAGCCGGCTGAAGTCGAGCAGGTCGTCGAGCAGGTGGACGAGATGGTCCCCGGCGCGCCGCAGGCGACTCAGATAGTCGGCCGGATCACCGGCGCCCATCTCGAGCAACTGGGCATAGCCCAGGATCGCGTGCAGCGGCGTCCGCAGCTCGTGACTCATCTTGGACACGAACGCCGCAGTGGAAAGGTTGGCCTCGGCCTCGCGACGTGTCGCGTCCGCGAGCCGTGTCGCGGCCTCGTGCGACCGCGTTGCGTCGGTCATGGTGCCGACCAGGTGACGGCCACCGTCGGTGGCCTGCACCACGTTGCACGTGTACTCCGTCCACCGGTAGCTGCCATCGGCGAGTCGCTGGAGCAGTTCGCGCCGAATCGACGGCGCCCCCTCGACCGGCGACGCGCAACGCTCCTCGATCTCTCGTTCGAATGCTGTGGCGTCGTCGGCGCTATCGGGGTGCACACCCTCGAAGAGCGCCCGTGCATCCGCGGCGAAGCGCGCCGGATCGCCGCCGTAGATGGCCGCCCATGCCGGCGCGATCCAACGGGTGCCGCTGTCGTGGCCGATCACGAAGAACACCGCGCCGAGCGAGGAGACGAAGCGGCGCAGCGCGCCGAGCGACGCCGCATCCGCGGGCAGGGCCGCTTCTTCTGGTCGCGCAGTCTCCACTGATCGCGCGGTGTGTTCGGTCGGCGTGGGGTTCGCGGGCCGCACGGGCTACGGATCGAACCGGTAGCCGAGGTTGCGCACGGTTATCAACCAACGGGGATGGATGGGGTCGCTCTCGATCTTCGCCCGGAGCTTGCGCACGTGCTCGGTGACGGTGGCCGCCTGCTGCCACTCCGACGACGACTGCCACACGCTCTCGAGCAGCTCTTGGCGGCTGAACGCCCGACGTGGCCGCGACGACAGGAAGAACAGGAGCTCGAACTCCTTGGGGGTGAGCTCGACCCGCTGCTCGTCGAGGAAGACCTCGCGGGCGTCGCCGTCGATCGTGAGCTCGCCGAAGTGACGGATGCTTGCCGAGACCCGTGGGCCCGAACGACGGAGGAGGGCGCCGACGCGCGCCGAGATCTCGGCCGGCATCACCGGCTTCACGACGAAGTCGTCGGCACCGACGCGCAACCCGACGACGCGGGTGTTGACGTCGGTGTTGCCACTGATGATGAGCACCGGCACATCGTCGTGCCGCCGCAGTGCGGTCAGGAGGTCGAGGCCGGGCAACCCGGGCAGCGCGAGGTCGAGGATCACGAGATCGACGCGCCGGGCGCGCATGGCGTCGAGCGCCCGATCGGCGCAATCGGCCTCGACGGTGCTGTACCCGTCGCGCTGCAACACCGCCGTGGCCAGGTGACGGGCATCGGGATCGTCATCGACCACGAGGATCGTGCTGCCCCGACCTTCAGTTCCCAGACGTGGCAATTGTGCGAGCATTGCTCTCGTTCCCTTCCTCTCGTTCGTCGGCGCGAGCGAGCGCGTCGACCACCGTGAACAGATGCCCGAGCTCGATGGGCTTCGACAGATACGACGTGATCCCGAGCCGGCGGAACCGACCGACAGTCGACGCGTTGGCGTCGGCGCTCAGGATGACCACCGCGGGAACCTCGAGCGCGGATCCGGCGAGGATGTCGCGCACCAGACCCTCGGCCGAGCGATCACCCAGCCAGGCATCGACCAGCACCACCGCGGGCCGATGCGCGGCGATCGCATCGTGCGCCTCGCGTTCGTTCCGCACCGGGATCAACTCGAGCGAAGGCAGGAGGCGGAAGTACTCGACGAGCAACTCGAGGCTGCCCGGATCGTCGTCGAGGTAGACGACCTTGGTGGGACCAGATGCGTCGTACGGTCTCCGGCGAGCGTCGGTCCGGCCGGACGGTCCCTGCAACGACCGAGCAGTGCGTTGCGCGGCACCGCCGAGCCGACCGGTGGCCCCCGCTTCCGCACCCGGACGTGCGACGACCGTGTGGTCGTCACCGGGCTGGGCCGCGGCAAGCACGACCGGAAGTTCCGCCAGCACGTGGCCAATGGGATACGACTGACCGGCGACGAGCCCGGTGAACCCGGCGGACGCGACCACGTCGGTGACGCCTTCGGTGGTGCGGATGACCGCGATGCCGTCGGTCGCCGTGGCGTACAGCAGGCAGTAGAGGTAGGTGTCGAGCGCCGCGGCGGCGCCGAGATCGTGCTCGATGACTGCGAGCGCCGACGCCAGCTCAGGGTGTGGTCCCGGTGCGCCGGGAGCGGGCAGTTGCTCGGTGCGGGGCCACAACTCGACCACGACGGGGCGCCCGTCACCGAACGGCACGACGACGCGAGCGTCGAACGTGTTCGGGGTGCCATCGAGGCCGGTTGTCGCGTAGGTGAAGCTGCGCCCGACGCAGTGCTCACCGACGGTGTCGGGGCCGATGGGCCCACCGAACAGCTCGGCGGTCGGACGACCCGCAACCGCGCCGAGGATGCCGTGGCGCGCGCCGAACCCGGCGGACGCGTGGATGACCGCGGTCAGGTCGGGACGCAACACCGCGAGGTCGACGATCGGCTGCGGGATGCCGGCCGGTTGCGGATCGCGCAGATCGATCACGGCACGGGACCGGGGTTGCGGGGCACGGCGCTCGCCCTGACCTTGCTTTGGTGGGGTACCAGTCAACGCGGAGCCGCCATGAGCAGTTGAGATTTCGATCAAACTACCAACACCGGTCGCACAACGTGCGAACCATGCCGCAGCCCCAGAACCCGGTCCGCGTCGCACCCGGACCGAACCCGCGCGGCGTTGTCGCCCCGTTGTCGAGCCACACGTTCGTCCACCGGGGCCGGTCGGCCGCCACTTGCGCGTCATGGGGTTCAATCGACCGACCAGGACACTGATCCAACACGCCGATCACATGGAACGATCACGTCACTCGATCGAAATGGGGTGGAACAGCGTCAGAAGAACCGAGGATTCATGTCCGGTCCGCGACGCGGCTTCGCCGGTCGGCGAACCGGCCGGCACACGGGGGCAACATCAGTGCCTCACCCCGACGACACGGCCACCCCACCGCAGTCGCAACGATCAGGCGTAGAAGGGGTTCTCGCCGAGTGCGTGGTTGGTGGCGTCGACCACGTCGGTGATCTCGGGGATGGCGTCGAGGATGGACACCCGGATGCCCTCGGTGAGGGTGGCCGCGCTCATCGAGCACCCCTGGCAACCGCCACCCATGGTGACGTACGCCGTGGCGCCGTCGACGCCCACGAGCGTGGCGAACCCCCCGTGTGCGGCGAGCGACGGGTTGATGCGCTTCTCGAGCAGGGTGTTGATCTTCTCGACGACGTCGCCGGTGAGCTCGAGCTCGCCGAGGCCGGCCAGCGGATCGGGCCGGTTGGGGTTGCGGATGACGAGCCCGCCCTGGCTGGGGTTCGAGGGCAGGTCGAGCGTGGATCCGGTGAGGGCCTCGATGCTGTTGGCCGGGATGAGCATCGAGAGCTCGCCGACCGTGTACTGCAGGTCGTCGGGTTCGGCATCGGCGAGGGCCTCGAAGGAGAGGTCGTACGCGTACTCCGGACCCTGGGCGCCGGTGACCTCGATGCGCAGGCCGAGCGACGACGGGTCGTCCTCGCCCCCGCGGATCTCGAGAACGCGCTCGAGGGCCCGCGGCGTGACCGCGACGACCGGCACGATCGCCGGATCGGTGGCGAGTTCAGCGAGAGCTGCGTCAGGTGTCATGAAGTGAGCCTACCGGTCAGGATCGATCCTCGATCTGGGAGCTGAGCTCGAGCCACTGCTCCTCGAGGGCACCGATGGCCGCGACCACGGTGGCCAGCTCCTCACCGATCGTCGCGATCTCCCGGTGATCGGCGAGATCGGCGAGCTGCTTCTCGAGGCGGCCACGACGGCGGTCGAGCGGCGCCATCTCCTTCTCGATCTGGCGAACCCGGCTGCGCAACGACCCCACGCTGGGCAGTGCCGTGGCATCTCCGGAGCGTGACGCGCCCTGACCATTCGCCGTCGGGGCCGACGCGGCCACGGGTGCGGCGACCGCGGCCGCCGGTGTCTTGGCGCGCAAGGTGCCGCTCGTTCGCCGGGCGCGACGCTCGGCCTCCCAGGCCTCGTACCCGCCGGCCAGGCGGCCTGCGCCACCTTGGCCATCGAGCACCACCACGTCGTCGACGCATCGCTCGAGAAAGGCGCGGTCGTGGCTGACGACCACGAGCGCTCCGGGCCACTCCTCGAGGAAGTCCTCAAGGACGCGCAGCGTGTCGAGATCGAGATCGTTGGTCGGTTCGTCGAGCAACAGGACGTTCGCGCCTGACTTGAGGATTTTGGCGAGATGAACGCGGTTGCGCTCGCCGCCGGAGATCTGGTTGACGCGCTTTTGCTGGTCAGTGCCGGAAAAGTTAAAGCGCGATACATAAGCGCGGCTGTTGACTTCGCGTTTCCCGAGTTGAATCACGTCCAAACCGCCG
>JBKJKR010000163.1:0-5828 GCA_046597135.1 Acidimicrobiales bacterium
GATAGCTGCGGTCTCCGCGCGCAGCACGTGGTCGCCGAGCGCGATGCGGGGCAGCGGCGTGGCGTCCTCCTCGGGCGACCAGCCGCCCTCGGGCCCCACCAACACCACCGGCCACGCCAGGCCCGGGGGTGCGCCGCCGGCGGCGGCCAGCGCCGCGCCAGGGCGAGACGCGACCTCCGCGAACGTCGAGATCGCTTCGATGACCGGCAGGCGCGCCCGCCGCGATTGCATCGCCGCCTCGCGGGCCACGACGCGCCAACGTTCGACGTTGCGCGCCGCTTTGCCCTCGTCCCACAACACGATCGAACGGGCCGCACGGAACGCCACCACACGATCGACGCCCAGTTCGGTGAGCTTCTGCACCACCAATTCGGGCTTGTCGGCCTTGGTCAATGCGAACGCGATCGTGATGGGTGGCTCGGGCACCGGTTCCTCGACGACGGCACCGGTGATCTCGAGCACGTGAGCCCCGCGATACGCGCAGGTGCGCCAACGTCCGGCGCCGTCGGCCGCCGTGATCGTGTCGCCCGAGCGCAGGCGCAACACCCGCCCGAGGTGATGCGCGTCCGCGTCGTCGAGCGTCGGTCGGGCGAGGTCGGCCACGAACACCAACGGCGGCCCGAACGGCGGACGGCCCGACCCGGCGACCACGGGACTGCCGGTCAGCGGAACACGGACTTGAAGCGCGACAACAGCCCGGTGTCGGCCGGGGCCACGTTCTCGCCCCGGAGCTCGGCGAACTTACGCAACAGCTCGGCTTGTTCGTCGGTGAGGTCGTCGGGCGTGTCGATGACGACGTGGACGCGGAGATCGCCCCGACCCCGACCCTGCACCCGGGGCACGCCCTTGCCGCGGTAGCGCAGGACCTTGCCGTTCTGGGTGCCGGGCGAGATCTCGACCTTCTCCTCGCCGTCGAGCGTGGCGATGTCGAGGTGCACGCCGAGCGCCGCTTGCGCGAACGAGATGTGCAGCGGATGCACGAGGTCGACCCCGTCCCGCAGGAACTCGTCGTGCGGGGTCACCTGGAGGTGCACGTACAAGTCGCCGGCCGGGCCGCCGCGCATGCCTACCGCGCCGAGACCCGACAAGCGCAACGTGGTGCCGTCGTCGACGCCGCCCGGCACGCCGACCTCGAAGGTGCGCTGGTCCTTGCGGCGGCCGTCGCCCGAGCACACCTCGCAAGGGTGCTCGATGATGCGGCCCTGCCCGTTGCAGGTGGGGCACGCCACGACGGTGACCATGTTGATGAACGACTGGCGGGTGCGGCGCACCTGACCCGAACCGCGGCACTCGCCGCAGGTGCTGGCGTGGGTGCCCTTCTGACAACCCGACGCTTCGCACGTGTCGCACGCGACGTAGGTGGTGACGGTGGCCGACGTGGTGCCGCCGAACACGGCGGTCTCGAACGAGACCTCGGCGGTGGACTCGAGGTCGGGCCCACGAGCCGGGCCGGATGACCGCTGGCCCCCGCCGAAGGCACTGCCGCCGCCGAAGAACGCCTCGAAGATGTCGTTCAGCCCACCGCCGAACATGTCGCCGTTGCCGCCCGCTCCCGGACCACCGGCCCCGAAGCGGTCGTAGTGGGCCCGGCGCTGCGGATCGGACAGCGTCTCGTAGGCCGCCGCGATCTCCTTGAACTTGGCCTCGGCCGCGGGATCGTCGGGGTTGGCGTCGGGGTGGTACTGCCGGGCGAGCTGACGGTACGCGCGCTTCAGTTCCTGCTCGGTTGCGCCTTGGCTCACCCCGAGCAGCTCGTAGTAATCGCTAGCCACGCATCATCCTTCACTCAAACGGTCGCCCAGGCGCTGACTCACGATGGCCACCGCGGACAACGCCTGCGGATAGTTCAGCCGTGTCGGCCCCAAAACGCCAACGGTACCCACCTGCTGGCCCTCCACCTCGTAGGGCGCGACCACGAGGGAGCAGTCGGCGAGGGGCTCGACGCCGGTCTCGGATCCGATGGCCACGGTGAGCCCACGGTCGATCACATCGCGGATGAGCGTGACCACCACGAGCTGGCGCTCGAGCACCGACAGCACTTCACGCACCTTGTCGACCGCATCGAACGCGTTGACCATGCGGGCTGCACCACTGACGAAGACGTGGTCGGACTCCTGGGAGCCGTCGTCGATGAGCGCCTGCACGGCGGCGCCGGCGAGCCGGGACACCGTGTCGGGCACCTCGGGGCCGAATGCGGCGGCCTTCAACGGCCCGCCGACGTACGTGCGGGTGAGCAGGGCGCAGGCGTCGCTGATGGCGTCGTCGGTGAAGTCGTCGGGCAGCTCGACCGTGGACTTCTCGACGCCCCCGTTCGACAGCACGGCCACCACGACCGCGGCCTGTAGCGCGACCCGCACCACCTGGATGGAACGGACCGTGGCGCTCTGGGGGGTGGGTCCCACCACCACGGCCGCGCAGTCGGTGAGGTCGGCCAGCAACGATGTGGTCTCGGACAGGAGGCGCTCGAGCTCGCCGTGCGAGTGGTCGAAGAATGACTTGACGACGTCGGCCTGCGCATGGGCCAGCGTGGGCATGGCCAGCGAGTCGACGAAGAAGCGGTAGCCCTTGTCGGTGGGCACCCGGCCGGCGCTGGTGTGCGGCTGGTGCAGGTAGCCCTGCTTCTCGAGTTGCACGAGCTCGTTGCGCACCGTGGCCGGCGACACGGCGATGCCGGGCGCGTTGGCCACATGGCCCGACCCGACGGGCTGCGCGGTTTGGATGTACTCCTCGACGACGGCCTTGAGAATGGCCGCCTTGCGCTCTTCGAGCATGGGCGTTCGCCGATCTGCTGGCGCCGATCTGCTGGCCCCTGGAGTGTATCGGCGCGGGGCCCGCGAGCCGGGGACGCGCTCAGCAGGGCGCGTAGGTCGCCGCGCCACTCGACGCGGCGCTCGCGGCGATCTCGATCACGGTGACACCTTCGGCACTGACGTCGTCGCTGATGCGCCCGCCGAGGCGCGAGCCGGGCGACGCGTACCACGTGGTCGCCGCGTAGCCGACCTGGTCGGTCACGAACACCACACCCGGTTCGCGCGCCTGCATATCGGCGACGGACGCGCCGGGCGCGAGCCCGCTCGTGGTGCGCAGATCCCGGGGCCCGTCGGTCACCCTCGCGTGCGGTGCGCTGTACACGTACCCGACGAAGGTCCGGCGACCTGCGCCACCGGTCGCACCGGTACCGCCGCCGGTGTCGCGGAACGTGACCGACAACGAGCCCCACCCGGCAAGGCGCTCGTCGCCGCAGGTGCCTTTGTGCACCTCGTCGAACGAGGGCTTGCCGAACCGGGACGTGAGCCCGCTCATGGCGGCCACCTCGTCGAGCCCGAACGCGACGCCCGCCAGATCGGACGCGCCCAGCAACCTGGTCGCGGCCGGCGCCTGGGCGGGCGCCGTGGTGCTCGACGCGGGTGCTGCCTGCCCGGCGCGCACCGTGATCCGTTGTGTGAACAGGTTCTGCAGCACCACCTCGTAGTCGCCCGGTGTGGTGGCCAGCGCGGCCAGCGGCGCCATGCGCTGCTCGCGTCGCCACAAGGTGCGCGGCACGCGACCGGTGACTTCGAACGTCGCGCCGTCGGCATCGACCGAACGCACCTCCGCCTCGCCGAACTGGGCCGAGGTCTCGACGCCGGTGGGTTCCTCGGCAAGCCGCATCCACACGACGATGCGCGACCCCACCTTGTACGCGCTGGCGAGGTTGCCTCCCGGGCCGAGCGCGTCGGGGGTCACGCTGGCCTCGAACGACAGGCGTGCGCCCACGACGGCGTCGATCCGCCGCTCCGCGCCATCGATCCCGCCATCGATCCCGCCATCGCCACCCGGCGCGGTCGTGCCGACGGGTGTCGACGTCGTCGTGGGCGTCGTTGTCGCGTCCTTGTCATCGGAACAGGCAGCGGTCGAGGCGGCCGCGAACACCAACGCGATCACCGCGACGAACCGACGAAACATGTCTCGAACTCTGGCGGAACTCGCGACGCGAATGGTGGCGCGTCGGAGACCGATCGCGTTACGAATCGAGCTTCAGCGCAGAGATGAAGGCTTCTTGTGGCACGTCGACCCGACCGATCGACTTCATGCGCTTTTTGCCTTCCTTCTGCTTCTCGAGCAGCTTGCGCTTGCGGCTGATATCACCGCCGTACAGCTTGGCCGTGACGTCCTTGCGCAACGCCTTGACCGTCTCGCGGGCGATGATGCGGCTACCGATCGCGGCCTGGATCGATACGTCGAACTGTTGGCGCGGGATGAGCTCGCGGAGCTTGTCGACCATGCGCCGGCCGTAGCTCTCGGCGTTGGTCCGGTGCACGATGGCACTGAACGCGTCGACCGGTTCACCGTGCAGCAGCACGTCGACCTTGACGAGGTTGGCCTTGGCATAGCCGGCGGGTTCGTAGTCGAGCGATGCGTAGCCCTGCGTGCGCGACTTCATCTGGTCGAAGAAGTCCATGACCACCTCGGCGAGGGGTATGCGGTACACCAGCTCGAGGCGCTCGGGCGAGAGGTACTCCATCTTGATCATCTCGCCGCGACGGCCTTGGCACAGGTCCATGAGCGTGCCGGTGTAGTCGCTCGGCGTGAGGATGCTGCAGGTGAAGTACGGCTCCTCGATGGAGTCGATGACGCCGGCGTCGGGCATGACGCTCGGGTTGTCGACGACGACCTGCGTGCCGTCGGTCTTGTTCACGCGGTACTCCACCGACGGTGCCGTGGAGATGAGCGTGAGGCCGAACTCGCGCTCGAGCCGTTCGCGCACGATTTCCATGTGCAACAGGCCGAGGAACCCGCACCGCAAACCGAACCCCAACGCGCCGGACGTCTCGGGTTGGTACGTGAACGACGAGTCGTTGAGGCGGAGCTTCTCGAGGGCCTCGCGCAGATCCTGGTACTCGTCGCCGTCGATGGGATAGAGCCCGGAGAACACCATGGGCTTCGGTTCGCGGTAGCCCTCGAGCGCCGCGGTGGCCGAGCGCACCGCGGTGGTGACCGTTTCGCCCGAGCGTGCCTCGCCCACGTCCTTGATACCTGCGATGAGGTAGCCGACCTCACCCGGGCCGAGCGACTTCACCGGCGTGTGATCGGGCAGGCGCACGCCGACCTCGTCGGCCTCGTGCACGGTGCCGGCCTGCATGAAGCGCACCTTGGCATTGGTGTCGAGCACGCCGTTCATGACCCGGATCGACGAGATGACGCCGCGGTAGTTGTCGAAGTGGCTGTCGAAGATGAGGGCCTGCAACGGCGCCGCAGCATCACCGGTGGGCGCGGGGATGCGCTCGATGACCGCGTCGATGAGGCTCTCGACCCCCACGCCGGTCTTCGCGCTGATGAGCAGGATCTCCTCGGCCGGGATGCCGAGGATGTTCTCGATCTCCTGGGCGTACCGCTCGGGCTCGGCGGCCGGCAGGTCGATCTTGTTGAGCGCCGCGACGATGGTGAGGTTGTTCTCGAGGGCGAGGTAGCAGTTGGCGAGGGTCTGCGCCTCGACGCGGCCCAGGGCATCGAGGCACAGACCCTTGCCAACTGCTACTTGGCGCTCGAGAGTGACCTCGAGATCGTCGCTGCCCTCAACAAGATCGACCTGCCGGCCGCCGAGCCCGATCTGTATGCCGGCGAGATCGAGCGAGTGCTGGGCATTCCCGCCGACCAGATCCTGCGCATCTCGGCGAAGACAGGCGAAGGCGTGCCCGAGCTGCTCGACGCGGTGATCGAGCGGATCCCGGCGCCAGTCGGCGATGCCGCAGCGCCGCTTCAAGCGCTCATCTTCGATTCGCACTTCGACCAGTACCGCGGCGTGGTGAGCTCGATCCGTGTGATGAACGGCTCGCTCAACACCGGCG
>JBKJKR010000250.1:0-4478 GCA_046597135.1 Acidimicrobiales bacterium
CTGCTGCTCGAGGGGCACCCGCAGCTCGCCGAAGCGGGCGACCACCTCGGCGACCACCTCGTCCTGCATCTTGCGGACCTCGTCGACGAGGTCCGTGGCGTCCAGCGGGACGTAGCCGAAATCCGGTGCGGCGGGCACATAGGTGGGGAGGTAGGCGGTGACCACGACGACGGTCGACGAGCGATAGTGCGCCTCGTCGATCGCCCAGCGCAACGCCGCTCGCGAACCATCGGAGCCTTCGACACCGACGACGATGCGCGGCGTTCGATCTGGTGCCATGCGAACCCCCCCGTTCGTGGAACTCGACGTCAGACGAGTGCGCCCTCGACCCGCTTCAACGCGTCGTCCTCGGTGACGTTCAACGCGAACGACAGTTCGGACACCAACACGTTGCGGGCCTTGTTGAACAACGACTTCTCACCTGCGGACAGCCCCTTGTCGGCGTCGCGCAGCGCCAGGTTCCGGACGACCTCGGCGACCTGGTACACGTCGCCCGACTTGAGCTTCTCCTGGTGGTTCTTGAAGCGCCGACTCCAGTTGGCCGGCTCGCGCACGTCGCGGCGACCGAGGACCTCGAACAGGTCCTCGACGTCCTCGGTGCTGATCGGCCAGCGCATGCCGACCTCCTCGGCCTTGTCGACCGGGACGGCGAGGGTCATGTCGCCGTGGGCCATGCGGAGAACGAAGTAGTCCTTCTCATCGCCGAAGGCCTTGCGCTTCTCCTTCTTTTCGATGACTGCCGCGCCGTGATGCGGGTAGACCACGCGGTCGCCGACTTTGAAGGCCATTGCTCTCCCATGCCATACGAAAAGCCGGTCGGGCGGGTCACTGGACGCGCGTGCCCGGCTCGGGGCTTTCAGGATGCCACCGAACCAGCGCTTTCTCAACGTGATCGTCAACCTTGAGCGGAAACCTGCCCTGCTCGGAAGGCGAGCGGTCACTACGATGCGCCGTCAGCCAAGAGGGGGAAGACCGATGCCGATCGCCGGACAACGCGATCCTGAGGAGACCCGCGCCGCGCTCACTGACTGGCTGGGGAGCCAGACCGGTGCGAGCGACGTGGAGATCACGGATCTGGTGGTGCCACAGTCGAGTGGGTTCTCGAACGAGACGTTCTTGTTCACGGCCGCGTGGACCGGCACGAGCGGCGCCGAGTCGCACGACCTCGTGCTGCGCTCCCAGCCCCAGGACTACGCGCTGTTCCCCGAGATCGACCTGCTCGCGCAGCAGTACGGCTCGATGAAGCTGCTCGGCGAGCACACCGACGTACCGGTGGCCCGCATGCGCTTCGCCGAGGCCGACACGTCGGTGCTCGGCCAACCGTTCTTCGTGATGGACCGCCTGTACGGCCGGGTGCCGGGCGACGTCCCGCCCTACACCGAGGCCGGCTTCGTGATGGACATGACGCCCGCGCAGCGGGCGCAGCAGTGGCGCAACGGCATCGAGGCCATGACCAAGGTGGCTCGCGTCGATTGGCGTGCCGTGGGGTTCGACTTCCTCGACAAGCCCCACCACGGTCGCCTCGGGGGCGAGCAGCGCCGCAACTACTTCGCCAAGTTCCTGGCCTGGGCCGGCGAAGGCCGGCCCCAACCGGTGGCGGACCCGGCGTGGCAGTGGTTGGCCGCGAACTGGCCCGACAACGACGTGCTCGAACTGTGCTGGGGCGACGCCCGCCCGGGGAACCAGATGTACGACGAGGCCGGCAACGTCCTCGGCATCTTCGACTGGGAGATGGTGTCGATCGGCGACGCCGAGAGCGACCTCGGGTGGTGGCTCTTCCTCCAGCTGTTCCACACCGAGGGCAGCGGGCGCATGCTGCCCGAGGGCATCCCGGACAAGGACGCGACCATCGAGATCTGGTCGCAGTTCATGGGACGCGAGCCCGCGCACGTGGACTTCTACATGCGTCTCGCCGGGTTCCACTTCACGCTCGTGATGTTGCGGATCTCGGCGATGATGAAGCTGCTCAACCCCGAGGCCTGGTCGCCGGCGTACGAGACGCACAACCCGGTGATGACCCTCACGAAGCAACTCATCGGCATCGATTGAGCAGGCCCGACCATGCGTAGGAGCGTCGCCGCGGTGGTGGCCGTGCTGGCCGTGCTCACCGTGGTCGCGGCCACGGTGGCCGTGACCCGCCCACCCGCCGCGCTGAGCCCACGAGTGATCGAGACGCAGGTCGGTCGAGTGGCCGGGACCTCGGTGGTCGACGTGCCGGGCGCGGCGCGCTCGGTGGATGCCTACCGGGGGCTTGGCAGCTGGGTCGACGCGTTCGACTACTCGCCGCCCTACACGGGGCCGGTGCGCGCGGTCACCGAGGCCGACATCGACGAGATGGTGACCATGGGGGTGCGCACGGTGTACCTGCAGGCCGGGCGGCTCGACACACGCTCGCCCGACCTGCTCGAGGATCGTTGGCTGTTGGCCGAGTTCTTGCTGCGGGCGCACCAGCGCGGGGTGCGCGTGGTGGGGTGGTACCTGCCGAAGTGGGGCGACGGCACGACGGATCTCGATCACCTGAAGGCCATCGCCGACTTCTCGGTGCTCGGGCACCGCTTCGACGGCATCGCGGTCGACATCGAGTTCACCGGCGACAAGAACACCCCCGAGGAGCGCGGCCGCCGGCTCGTGGCGTTGTCGACCGCGCTGCGGGCCTACGTGGGGCCCGACGTGGCGCTCGGGGCGATCGTGCTGCCGCCGGTGGTGACCGAGGTGATCAATAAGGACTTCTGGCCCAAATTCCCGTGGCGCGAGATCGCCAACCTGTACGACGTGTGGCTGCCCATGAGCTACTGGTCGAACCGCACGACGAGGTCGGGTTACAAGGACGGGTACACCTACAACGAGGAGAGCACCCGGCGACTGCGCACGAACCTCGGCAAGCCCGGGGCGCTGGTGCACGCCATCGGGGGCATCGGCGCGGTCGACGGCGTGAACGACAACCCGAACCCCGAGGAACCGCTCGCATCGATCAACGACCTCGAGCCCTTCGTGCGCTCGTTGCGCGAGACGTCGGCGATCGGCGGTTCGCTCTACGACTGGCGCACCACGGAGCAAGCGGCGCGCATCAAGCTGCGCGATCTGGTGGCCACGCTGCGCTGGTGATCCGCTCATGCGGCAAGTTGATCGCTGACGTGTTCGACGACCTTTTCGAAGGTGCCCGGCGGCAGGAGCTGCCGCAGGTCGCCCAGAGATTCGACCAGCGGGGCGAAGGCGGCGATCGCCTCGCGGGCGAAGAGGCCGTCGTCCATCCACCCGGCCATGTCGGGGTCGATGCCTGGTACCTCGACGATGTCGTCAGCGCACGCCGTGCGCAGGTCGGTCCAGGTCCACTCGGGCACCGTGCGACGAGCGGACGATGCGCCGGGCGACCGCCGCGACGGTGCGTCGAGTCGGTGGAGGAGCGCCAGCTCGGGCCACATGGGCGGCCGGCCGAGGTCGGCATCGAGCACCACGGCGAGGACGCGATCGAGCCAGCGCAGGGTGACCCAGACGTGGGGCCCGAGCAGCGGCGCCGCGGTGCCGAGCCCGAGCACGCGGCGACAGGCGTCGACGATGCGCCCCGTAGTGGCCCCTTGCGCCACGACGGCGCCGGCAGAGGTGCGAACCTCGGATGCCACCATGCCGCCGCGCCCGAGCAACGCGCACACCGTGACCGAGTCGTCGACGAGCTCGGGGTCGAGCGAGTCGAGCATCAGCCGCCGCCCCGGCGCCACGACACCGAAGGCGTCCCACCCGGCCGGGGCCACGAACCCGCCGAGGGCACACACGACGTCGGTGCAGTCGAGATGGCGGAAGAAGAACTCGACCGCGGGCTCCGACACCGCCGAGCCAAAGTCGTAGTCGACGGGGAGCGAGACACCGACCGCGACGGGTGCGTCGAGTGGGACCTCGGCCAGCAGCGAGGCGAGATGGGGGAGCAGTTGCGTGAGCGAGCGCGGTTCGTCGACGGGCATGAGCCGGCCTCCAGTGGTGGTACCGATGGAGGCGGCCGAGGGGCGGTCGCAAGCCCGTCACCCGCCCGGCAGTGCCGTTCGGTGCGGGGGACGAGGCCCACGTTACGCAGGAGGTGTGACAGCGCCCGGATGACGCCCGCGGCGCGTGCCGGCGTGGACCTTGGTCAGGCCTTGGGCGGCTTCTTGGACTTGGCGAGCCGGCCCCGCTCGGTGGCGTTGAGGACGACCTTGCGGATGCGCACGATGCTGGGGGTGACCTCGACGCACTCGTCGCCCTCGATGAACTCGAGTGCGGCTTCGAGCGACAACTGGCGGGGCGGGACCAACGTGACGGTGGTGTCGGAAGACGACGCCCGCATGTTGGTGAGCTTCTTCTCGCGACAGACGTTGACGTCCATGTCGCCCGGACGAGGGTTCTCGCCCACGACCATGCCCTCGTACACCTCGGCGCCCGGCGCGACGAAGAATGCGACGCGGTCCTGCAGTTCCTTGATGGCGTAGCCGGTGGTGGAACCGGTGCGG
>JBKJKR010000452.1:0-2952 GCA_046597135.1 Acidimicrobiales bacterium
CTCCCGGCCCGTGGTCGTCGCCACCGGACAGGGCTTCGGGCGGCTGCTGTGGCCGCTCGTGCGCGAGCAGCGGTGGCTGCACGTCCCCGACGACGACCTGGCGTTGTTCGCGCCGCGACTGCGAGATGCCGAGGTCGCCCGCATCGTCGTGGTGACCGCCACCCCCGACCGGGCTGTTGCCGAGCTGGCTCCGTGGTACGTGCCGGTCGGTGCCCCGGCGCAGACCGACGTGTCGGTCCCGCTGCGCGCCACGATCACCCTCACCCCCGCCGTGGTGACCTTCGTCGCTCGATAGGTCGACGACCAGAACATGCGCCCGACCAAACACGTGTTCGTGGGTCGCGAGGCCTAGGCTTTTGCCGTGGCCGATCAGCTCGTCATTCGCGGCGCCCGCGAACACAACCTCCGCAACGTCGATCTCGTCCTCCCCCGTGACAAGCTCATCGTGTTCACGGGCCTGTCAGGTTCGGGCAAATCGTCGCTCGCGTTCGACACCATCTACGCCGAAGGGCAGCGACGCTACGTCGAATCCCTGTCGGCCTACGCGCGGCAGTTCCTCGGGCAGATGGACAAGCCCGACGTCGATTTCATCGAGGGTCTGTCGCCGGCCATCTCGATCGATCAGAAGTCGGCGTCGCGCAACCCGCGGTCCACGGTGGGCACCATCACCGAGGTCTACGACTACCTGCGCCTGCTCTATGCACGCATCGGCATCCCGCACGATCCCGAGACCGGCGAGATGCTCATCCGCCAGACCCCGCAGCAGATCGTCGACCGCGTGCTCACGCTGCCCGAGGGCACTCGCTTCCAGGTGCTCGCACCCGTGGTGCGCGGCCGCAAGGGCACCTACGACACGCTGCTCTCCGACCTCGCGTCCAAGGGCTTCGCCCGGGCCATCGTCGACGGAGAGCTCGTCGAGCTCGGGTCCGCGATGCACCTCGACCTCGGCCGCTACGACATGCACACCATCAGCATCGTCGTCGATCGCCTGGTGCTGCGCGACGGCATCGACCGCCGGCTCACCGAGTCCATGGAGACCGCGCTCGGATTGGCCGAGGGCGTGGCCGAGATCGAGATCCTGCCGGGCAAGGGCGAGGCAGGCGACGTCGAGCCGCAGACCATCATCTTCTCCCAGCACCTGGCTCGTCCGAGTGACGGCAAGTCGTTCGAGGAGCTGGCGCCCCGCAACTTCTCGTTCAACTCGCCCTACGGCGCGTGCGAGCGGTGCGCCGGTCTCGGCACGGTCTTCGAGGTCGACCCCGAGCTGGTGGTGCCCAACCCCGAGATCTCGGTCGGCGAAGGCGCCATCGCCCCGTGGTCGAGCGGGCACAGCCAGTACTTCCACCGCTTGCTCGAGGCCGTCGCCGACGAGATCGACGCCAGCGTCAAGGTGCCGTGGGACGAGCTGCCCAAGGCCGCGCAGAAGGTGTTCCTCTACGGGTTGAAGAAGGACCGCGTCGAGGTCCGATACCGCAACCGGTACGGCCGCACGCGCTCCTACAACGCCAAGTACGAGGGCATCATCCCGTACCTCAAGCGTCGCCACAGCGAGGCCGAGAGCGACTCGATGCGCGAGCAGATCGAGGGCTACATGCGCGAGGTCGCATGTTCCGAATGCGGTGGCATGCGCCTCAAGCCGTTGTCGCTCGCCGTCACCATTGGTGGCCACAGCATCTCCGACATCTGCGCGTTGCCCATCGGCCAAGCCGCCAAGGTGCTCGCCGCGCTCGAGTTCACCGACCGCGAGTTCATCATCGCCGAGCAGGTCCTCAAGGAGATCAACGCCCGTCTCGGGTTCCTCCTCGACGTGGGCCTCGACTACCTCACGTTGTCTCGCAACGCCGGCACGCTGGCGGGTGGCGAGGCGCAGCGCATCCGTCTCGCATCGCAGATCGGCAGCGGTCTCGTGGGCGTGCTGTACGTGCTCGACGAACCGTCGATCGGTCTGCACCAACGCGACAACGCGCGGCTCATCGAGACGTTGGTGCGGTTGCGCGATCTCGGCAACACCGTGCTGGTGGTCGAACACGACGAGGACACCATCAAGGTGGCCGACTACGTCGTCGACATCGGTCCGGGTGCAGGCGAGCACGGCGGCCACATCGTGCACGCGGGCACCGTGGCCCAGCTCCTCAAGAACAAGGAATCGATCACCGGCCAGTACCTGTCGGGCCGGCGCACCATTCCCGTTCCGGGTCGTCGGCGCACCCCCGGGGTCGAGCGCCTCGTGGTGCGCGGGGCGCGGGCCAACAACCTGCGCAACATCGACGTCGAGATCCCGCTCGGTTGCTTCGTCGCGGTCACGGGCGTGTCGGGCTCGGGCAAGAGCACGCTCATCAACGAGATCCTCTACCACTCGCTCATGCAGAAGATCTACCGGTCGAAGACCCCGCCGGGTCTGCACAAGACGGTCGAAGGCGTCGAGCTGCTCGACAAGGTCATCAACATCGACCAGTCGCCCATCGGTCGCACGCCGCGCAGCAACCCGGCCACCTACACCGGGGTGTTCGACAGCATCCGCAAGCTCCTGGCCGAGACCACCGAGGCCAAGGTCCGCGGCTACATGCCGGGTCGCTTCAGCTTCAACGTCAAGGGCGGCCGCTGCGAGGCGTGCCAGGGCGACGGCACCCTCAAGATCGAGATGCACTTCCTGCCCGACGTCTACGTCCCGTGCGAGGTGTGCAAGGGCAAGCGCTACAACCGCGACACGCTCGACATCTTGTTCAAGGGCAAGAACGTCAGCGATATCCTCGACCTGTCGTGCGAGGAAGCGGCCGAGTTCTTCGCCAACCAGCCCACCATCGCCCGCCACATGCAGACCCTCGTGGATGTGGGCCTCGGCTACGTGCGGCTCGGCCAGAGCGCGCCCACGCTTTCGGGTGGCGAGGCCCAGCGCGTCAAGCTGGCCAGCGAGCTCGCCACCCGAAAGCGTGGGCGCGCTCTGGCCGAGCC
>JBKJKR010000569.1:0-3313 GCA_046597135.1 Acidimicrobiales bacterium
GGCATGCTCGGGCCGACGATCATCGCCCACGGCAGCGAGGAGCAGTGCAACCGCTACCTCGGGCCGATGCTGCACGGCGACGAGGTCTGGTGCCAGCTCTTCTCCGAACCTGCGGCGGGCTCGGACCTCGCGGCGATCCAGTCGCGCTGCGTGCTCCAAGAGGACGGGGCGTGGCGCCTGACTGGCCAGAAGGTGTGGACGACGAACGCGCATTTCGCGTCGTTCGGCATGCTGCTCGCGCGCACCGACCCGGACGTGCCGAAGCACAAGGGCCTCACGATGTTCATCCTGCCCATGGACACGCCCGGCATCACCGTCGAGCCGGTGCCCACCATGGGCACCGAGAAGACCAACGCGACCTTCTACGACAAGGTGCGCGTCGGCGACGAGTGGGTTCTCGGCGAGGTCAACGAGGGGTGGCGCGTCATGGGCGTCGCGCTCGCGTTCGAACGCGGCGTCATGGGTGGCACGAGCGTGGCCACACCGCTGCTGCGGCACTTCCATGAATGGGCCGACGAGGTGGGCCTGGCCGAAGATCCCCTCGTGCGCGAACGCATGGCCCGCGTGGCCATCGACGCCGAGGTGGCCAAGCTGCTCACGCAGCGCTGCGCGTGGATCGCCGCGACGGGCGGCCTGCCCGGGCTCGAAGGTTCGATGACCAAAGTGTTCGCCACCGAGTCGTACCAGAAGGCGTCGCGCTGGTTCCAGCAGATGGCCGGCCCACGCGGGCTGCTGCAGTTCCACGAACCGAACGCGGCCGCCGACGGCTGGATCGAATACGACGCCCGCCACTCCCCCGTGACCACGATCTACGGCGGCACCAGCGAGATCAACCGCAACAACATCGCCGAACGCCACCTCGGGTTGCCCAAGGCCCGGCGCTGACGGCGTCGAGCGCGCCCGTCACCAGCCGCGGTCGACCCACTCCTGCAGGTGCGGGCGCTCGTCGCCGATGGTGGTCTCGGTGCCGTGGCCGCGGAACACGATGGTGTCGGCGGGCAGCGGCGCGAACAGCAGGCGGTCGATCGACTCGATGATCTGCGGGAAGCTGCTGCCGGGGAACTTGGTCGCACCCGGTCCGCCGGGGAACAACGTGTCGCCGCTGAACAGCAACGGTGAGCCCTCGAGCGTGAAGCACATCGAGCCCGCGGTGTGCCCCGGGGTGAGGATGGTGCGCAACCGCAGACGGCCCACGTCGAGCACGGTGTCGTGTTCGAGCAGGTCGTCGTAGCTCGGCAGCATCGACGCGTCCTCGGCGGTGACCGCGACGCGATAGCCGGCGGCGCGCACCTGCTCGACAGCCTGGATGTGGTCCCAGTGACCGTGGGTCTCGAGCACGCCCCGCACGTCGAGCGCACGGCACAGCTCGAGCAGGCGCTCGTGCTCGTTGGCCGCGTCGATCAGGATGCCCTCGCCCGTCTCGCGGCAACGAACGACGTAGACGCGGTTGTCCATGGGACCCACCGAGACCCTGTGCACTTCTGCTTGCGCGTCGTGCCAGACGCAGGTCGGGTCGCTCACGTGACTTGCGTGGCTCATGTGGCCTCCCGTTGCTCGGCCGCCGCCTTCTTGACGCTAGCGAGCGCGTTCTCGCGAAAGGCGAGCGCGGCCTGCGTGTGACCGGCGAGCGCCTGCAGCTCCTGCCCGGCGCGAATCGCGGCGCGAGCGCCCCACACATCCATCTGGCGGTGCACCACGCGCTTGTTGATCTGGGTGAGCTCGCTCGGCACCCCGGCGATGCGCACGGCGATGCGCAGCACCTCGGCCTCGAGCTCGTCGGCGGCGAACGCGCGGTTCGCAAAGCCGATGGCCGCGGCCTCGGTGCCCGAGATCGGATCACCGGTGAGCATGAGCTCCATGGCACGGCGCATGCCGAGCAGCACCGTGTGGTACTGCCAGTCGGGCGGCGATGCGACCCGCACGACCGGGTACGAGATCTTGGCGTCGTCGGCCACGTACACGAGGTCGCACGCCGAGGCGAGCTCGGTGCCGCCGGCCATGGCGTAGCCGTGGAACTGCGCGATGACCGGCTTGGCGAGATCCCAGATGCTGAACCACGTGTCGTTCGCCTGGCGGGCCCATTGGCCGTCACCGGGCGCGGAGTAGAACGGCGCGTCGAGCATCATGTTGCCCGACCCGAGGTCGTAGCCCGACGAGAAGCACGGCCCCGCGCCACGCACGATGGTGATGCGCACGTCGGCGTCGTGATCGTGGGCGCGCAGCGCGTGCAGGAGCTCGTTGCGCAACGGCGTCGAGATGGCGTTGCGCTTCTCGGGCCGGTTCAGCGTGATGCGCCGAACCCCGGGCGCGGGTTCGTCGATGACGATCAGTGTGTAGTCGGTCATGGTCATGCACCTACCGTGGTCGCGTCGTCGCGGGTACCGCCGAGCTCGGCCGCGAGCTCGAGCTCTTCGAGCGAGTCGCAGCGCACGATGAGGCCCGTCGCACCGCTCTGTGCGATGCCGCTCGACGCCCAGCGCTCGCGGATGCGCGCCGGTGTGCCGAGCAGGCTTCCCTGCTCGATGTACTCGTCGGGGACCGCGGCGATGGCCTCCTGCTTCTTGCCCGCGAGCCACAGCTCGTGGATGCGGGCCGCGGCCTCGGGGAACCCCCGGCGTGCCATGGCCTCGCGGTGGTAGTTGTGCGTGGCGCTGCCCATGCCGCCGACGTACATGCCGGTGAGCGGCTTCTTGGCGTCGATGGATGCGCGCACGTCATCGGTGATCTCGACGGTGACGCCGGTGAAGATCTCGAAGTCGGCGAGCGTGGAACCATCGCTGCGACGGGCGAACCCGGCCCGGAGCGCGTCGCCGTGCACCTTCATGCCATCAGCACCGAAGCCCATGGGCAGCCACCCGTCGCACAGCTCCGCGGCGAGGGCGGTGTTCTTCGGGCCGCCCGAGGCCATCCACAGCTCGATGCCCGGCGTGGGGTGCAGGATCGACTTCAGCGGCTTGCCCTGACCGATGGAGCCGGGCCCGCGGTACGGCAACGAGATCTCGGGGCCGTCGTGCGAAACCGGCTCCTTGCGATCGAGCACCTTGCGAACGATGGTGAGGTAGTCGCGCAGCCGGGCGTTGGGCTTGCCCCACGGCTGGCCATACCAGCCCTCGACGATCTGCGGGCCCGACACACCGACGCCGATGATGACGCGGCCGCCGCCGGCCAACGCGTCGATGGTCATTGCGTGCATGGCCAGGGTCGCCGGTGGTCGCGCGGCGAGCTGCACGACCGCGGTGCCGAGCTTGATGCGCGTCGTGAGGGCGGCGATGTAGGACAACGGCGACAACGCATCGGACCCGTACGCCTCGGC
>JBKJKR010000583.1:0-5489 GCA_046597135.1 Acidimicrobiales bacterium
CGCTGGGTGAACGGGTGGTGCTCAGCTACGGCGAAGCGGTGGTCGCAGTCGATGCGGCACTGAACGGCAACCCGACGCACGTGGGCTGAGGCTCGCCGGGCACAACTCCCACCACCGACCGAACGCGTCATCTGAGCAATCGCATTGATCGATGCGCGAACTGAAGATGTGTTTCATATCCTTTCCATATGCTTCGGATCCTGACTGCGGTGGTTGTGTGCGTGGGCCTGGCCGCGACGACGTCGCCGGCGTCGGCCGCGGAGGGCCCGGGGGGCGACGGGAGCTTCGGCTACAACGACCGCCACGTATGGGCCGGATACCAGGAACGCCCGCACGCGGTCACGGTCGCGAGCACCGGGCTCGTGCGGCAACCCACCCGGTTCTGCGTGCGGTTGCCGTTGCCGAACCAGGAGGCACCGCCCGATGGGCACGGGCCGTACACGCCGGCCGAGATGCGGGCGCTGGCCCGGTCGACGCCGCTCGATCTGACCCCGGGCGCCTGGCACTCGTTGATCTGCTACCTGATCGACGAACCGTTGCCCTACCTGGCCACGTTCGCGGAATGGAACCCGGCCGACCCCACGGCCGGACAGACGACCACCGTCGAGACCGTGGCCACCTTCGCCCGGGGACTGGTCGACACGCCCGCGCCCGTGGTGCGTTCGAGCCCACCGGCCGAACGCCAGATCACCGGTCTCGAGACCTGGTTCGCCACGTCCGCCGCGACGCCGGCGCCGAGAACCGCGCAGGCCGGCCCGTTGTGGGCCACCGCCGAAGCCGTCGTCCGCCAGGTCGCCATCGACCCGGGCGACGGCACCCCGCCGATCGTGTGCGACCTGTCGCCGTCGGATGCCGCCGTCACCGGACCGAGATCGCGGCCCGATTGCCTGCGGCACACCTACATCGACGCCGACGCGCGCACGGGCGTCACGGCGCTCGTGCTGCGGGCCCACGTGATCTACGACGTCTACCTCACCACCAGCGACGACCCGGTGCGGCGCCGCGTGGACACCCTCGACGGCGATACGACCACCGTCGCCGCCACGGTGCGCGAGATCCAGACGGTGCTCCGCTGATCCTGCCGGTTCCGCGATCCGCGGCGCCATGACCGCCCGTCCGACAATCAGGGCCCATAGCCTCGCCGGATGGCTCGATGGGAACGGGCGCTCGTCACGGGCGCATCGGCAGGAATCGGTACGGAGATCGCACGCCAACTCGTCGCTGACGGCGCCGCGGTGGTGCTGGTGGCCCGCCGTGGCGATCGCCTCGACGCGCTGCGCGACGAACTGGGCGGCGGGCCGGGCATCGAGGTGCTGGTGGCCGACCTGGCGCAGCCGGGCGACCTCGAACGGGTTGCGGCGCGGGTCGCCGATCACGCGTCGCCCGTCGATCTGCTGGTGAACAACGCCGGGTTCTCGAGCTTCGGGCAGTTCTGGGAGCTTCCGTACGCCGACGTGCAAGGCCAGATCGACGTGAACGTGAGCGCCCTCGTTCGTCTGTCGCACGCGGCAGCCGGGCGCATGGCGTCGGCCGGGCGCGGCACGATCCTCAACATCTCGTCGATCGCCGGTAATCAGCCCGGACCCGGCAACGCGGTCTACAACGCCACGAAGGCGTTCGTGACCAACTTCAGCGAAGGCCTCGCGTTGGAACTGCGGGGCACCGGGGTGCAGGTGACCGCGTCGTGCCCCGGCCTCACGTACTCCGAGTTCCACGCGGCGGCGGGCCTCACCGACTCGCCCGCCGAGCGGGTCACCTTCATGTGGATGCCCGCGGCCGACGTGGCGCGCGACGCGCTCGACGCCGCAGCGCGGGGCACGGTCGTGCGGGTGAACGGATGGCGGAACCGGGCGATTGCGATCGGGATGCGCGCCCTGCCGCGCCGGTTCGCGCGCGGTTTGGTCGGGAAGGTGCGGGCACGTACGCACCCCGATCCGGCGAGCTGATCCGTCGCGCTCTGGGTCGTTCGACCTACATGGGTGCATCCGATCGGCCTTCGGTGGACGTAAAGGGGGCAACCACCGATCAACCAGGAGATCAGCATGCCCAAAATCACCCGTCAGTCCCGCCGCACGGTTCGCGCCGCGGTCGGATCACTGTCGCTCGTCGCGGCTCTCGCGGCCACTGCGCTCCCGGCGGCGGCCAACAACGGTGGCTACCTGCCGCCGAATGCCGTCGAGATCGCGAAGTCCACCCCCGAGCTGTCGACGCTCGTGCAGGCCGTCGTGAAGGCCGGTCTGGCCGACACGCTGTCGAAGGATGGTGACTTCACCATCTTCGCCCCCACCAACGACGCGTTCGCGAAGCTGCTCACGAAGCTCGGCGCCAAGAGCCTCGATGACATCCCGGTCGACACGTTGAAGGCCGTGTTGCTCGACCACGTGATCACCGGCCCGAAGCAGTACTGGGCCGGCAACCTCGTCGAGGCCGATTGGAAGGACCAGCGCATCACCACCGCCGGCGGTCTGAAGCTCGACAGCGACCGTCAGCCGCTCGCCGTCAACGATGCGACGATCGTCAAGGGCGACATCTGGGCCCGCAACGGCGTCATCCACGTGGTCGACACCGTGCTGCTCGACCCGGATCCGCGTCCGACCATCGCCGGCATCGCCGCGGGCAACCCGAACTTCTCGATCCTGCTCGCCGCAGTCGTCAAGGCGGGCCTGGCCGAGACGTTGGCGGGCCCGGGCGACTTCACCGTGTTCGCCCCGACGAACGATGCGTTCGTCGCGCTGCTCGGCAAGCTCGGCGCGAAGAGCCTCGATGACATCCCGGTCGCCACGCTGAAGGCCGTGCTGCTCAACCACGTCGTGGCCGGTGAGCTCGATGCGGTCGACGTGCTGGGTCGGATCCCCAACCATCAGGGTGCGAACGCCCTCGGCGGACTGTGGCTGCGGTTCAGCACCGGCCCGCTCAAGGTGAACGGCGCCAACATCGTCGCCACCGATGTGGAAGGCAGCAACGGCACCGTGCACGTGATCGATCAGGTGCTGCTGTAACGAAGTAGTAGCCAGCGGTACGAAGCAACCGGCTTGCGTCGGCGTCGACCACACGGTCGGCGCCGATGTGGGTCGGGACGTACGAGATGTCAGCCGATCTTCTCGGGGTGATGATGAGCGTTGACCACGCGGGTGGTGCCGGACTTCGACCGCATCACCAGCGACTGCGTGTACACACCCGAGGCGTCGTAGCGCACGCCCTTCACGAGCTCGCCGTCGGTGATGCCGGTAGCCGCGAAGAAGCAGTTGTCGCCGGCACACAGGTCGTCGGTGCCGAGCACGCGATCGAGGTCGTAGCCGAGGGCGAGCGCGGCGTCGCGTTCGGTGTCGTTCCGCGGCCAGAGCTTGCCTTGCAGTTCTCCGCCGATGCACTTGAGCGCTGCCGCGGCGATGACCCCTTCGGGTGTGCCGCCGATGCCGAACATGATGTCGGCGCCCGACTCGGGCCACGCCGTGGAGATGGCCCCCGCGACGTCGCCATCGGGGATGAGGCGGATGCGTGCGCCGGCCTCGCGCACCTCGCCGATGAGCGTGGCGTGCCGGTCGCGATCGAGGATGACCGCAGTGAGGTCACGCACCTCGACGCCTTTGGCCTTGGCGAGCGCCCGCAGGTTCTCGGCCGGGGACCACTCGATGCTCACGTGTCCCTTGCCCTCCGGGCCGACCGCGAGCTTGTCCATGTACACGCACGGACCCGGGTTGAACATGGTGCCCTTGTCGCTCACCGCGATGACCGCCAGCGCGTTGCCGCGTCCGAGCGCCGTGAGCGTGGTGCCGTCGATCGGGTCGACGGCGATGTCGACCTCGGGTCCGCCCGAGCCGACGACCTCGCCGTTGAAGAGCATCGGGGCCTCATCCTTCTCGCCTTCGCCGATGACGATGACGCCCCGCATCGACACCGTGCTCAGGACGAGGCGCATGGCGTCGACCGCGGCGCCGTCGGCCCCGAGCTTGTCGCCGCGGCCCATCCAGCGAGACGCCGCCATGGCCGCCGCCTCGGTGACACGGACGAGTTCGAGGGCGAGGTTGCGGTCGGGTACGGAGGTGTTCGTGCTCATTGTGCGAGGTTAGCGAACTGGTCTTGCGCGACCATGAACCGGACGACCCAAAGCTGTGCTGCTCAGCGCCGGCGGCGGGTGACGAGTGACGAGCGCGCGTTCGCGTTTTGAGATGCGAGACTGCACGACGTGACTGCCATGTGGTGTTTCCAATGCGGGGCCGAATACGACGCCACCGTGGTCGAGTGCATCGAATGTGGCGTGGGTCTCGTCGCCGAGGAGCCCATCGCTCCCGAAGCGGTCGGCACCGAAGAGGAGGAGCAACTCGCCTACGAGTTCCACGACTGGGCCTTCGAGTCGCGCCGCATGCTCGACCAGTTGCTCACCGGTCGGGGCATCGATCACGCGTGGCAAGGTGCCACCATGATCGTGCGCGCGGTCGACGAATCCGAGGTCGACGACCTCGTCGAGGAGGTCGAGCACGCCACGCTGCCCACGCTCGACCCCGAACTCGAGCACGTCGTGTACGAGATGGCCGGGTGGACCGCCGAGCAGCAGACGTTGCTGTCGGACCGCCTCGGTGCCCAGGGCATCCCGCACGAGTTCGATGCGAGTGGCGATCTCGTGGCCCACGCCGAGGACGAGGATCGCATCGAGGCCCTGCTCGACGATCTCGAGAAGTCACCGCTCGTCGCGTCCGTCCTCGATGACGACGACGAATCCGGCGACGACGACCTCATCGATCTCGACGGGCTCGATGTGAACGAGGTGCTGTCCGAGTTGTTCAGCGCATCCGACCGCCTGCGCAAGAACGCCCGTGACTCGGCCGGCGTGCTGAAGTTCCTCGACAACGCGCCGACCATTCCGCGCATGGGAATGCCCTTCGGGTTCGAGCGCCCCATCTGGAACGGTCTCGTCGAGCAGGTCGCCGAGATCGAGTCGTTGCTCGACGACAACGACAGCGACGACGCCGACATCGAGGAGCGAGCAAAGCGCCTGCGCGACATGCTCCACACCCTTATCTGACGATGTCCTGCCCATGATCGCTGCCGAGCTCGAGGTCTTCCATTCGCGTCCCGTCGCGCCCACGCGCCGCGTCGCGATCGGGAACGCCTTGTTGCCCATGGACCCGCCGCCGGGTCACGGCGCGGTGTTGCTCGCGGCCATTGCCGCGACCTTCGCGCCGATGCTCGACACCGACCTGGCGGACGACTACACGCGGCTCCTGCGTCAGATCGATCGCGGACAGCGCATCTCCCAACCACGGTTGCGGCACCGCTTCCAGCAGGATCGGATCGGGCTGACGCGCTCGACGCATCGGCTCATCGTCGACGGCCCACGACTGCGCTTTCGCATCGAGAAGGGCACCGGCACGCCCGAACAGTTCCTGCTCGCCGCGGCGTATGCATGTGCGCCGATGTCGGCGGCGGAGCGGGCCGCGGCCATCGCGGCCATAAACGTCGGGGTGGCCTGGCGCGGCGCGCTCGATGGC
>JBKJKR010000158.1:0-4726 GCA_046597135.1 Acidimicrobiales bacterium
CACGAGCACCAGCCCGGCGGCGATGCGCATGTTGGGTGCGCTCACATCGAGTGCATCGCGCAACGTGGCCCCCAAGAGCGCGAGCAGCGCGTACACGACGAGTGCGGCCGTCGCACCGACGACGACCTGGCGACCGTCGGGGACCGACAGGCACCGGCGGCGGCGGAACGGGTTCGTGGCTGCGACGAAAGCGAGGAGTACCGCCCACACGGTCATGGTCTGGCCTCGAGGGTGCGGACGAGCAGCAACGCCGACAACGCGTGCTGCTGATCGTCGATCTGGGTGACGTCCTCACGGATCCACGCGCCGCGGGTCCGCTCGGGGTTGGGGTAGCGCTCGGCTTCGGCGGGTGTGGTCTGGCGGTCGAGCAGCACCCCGGCGCCGCACAAGGTGCGCTCGCGGAGCGACCCGTCGTCCGCCAGGGCCGGGACCGACCGCAGGGCGGCGAGTGCTTCGGTCAGCGCGCCGACCCCCGCACCGAGGGCGATCTGCCCGCGGGTCAGCTTGCTGTACGCCGAACCGGTGCGTTGGGATTCGTAGCGGATCGACAGGCTCTCGAGCTCGCCCACGTGGCGCGCATAGGCGACCAGCTCGTGGTCGAGCACGCTCGGGCCCGGCCAACGAGCCATCTCGGCCAGGGCGTACGCCGCCCAGTGGTCGGGTACGTCGGGCCATCGGTCCTCGGCGTCGTCACGCTCGGTCGCGATGTAGCGGGCCACTCGCAGCGCTGGTTCGCGCCACTCGCCGGGCAGCACCCGTTCGAGCCGGGCGAGGGCCCACAACGCCTCGCCCGTGTAGAACGGCGATGAACTGCCCGCCACCGGCGCCCCGCGCGCCGGGTCCCAGTACGCGGCCACTGCGCCCGACGGCGCGACGTTGGCCAGCAGGAAACGGCCGAGGTCGACGAGCAACGCGTCGTCCGCGGTCGACGCCGTGACCGCGCGTCGGTAGAGCAGCGCGTTGAGGAACAGGGACGTCGCGCCGATGTCGTACTGGGCGCCCGGCACCAGCGGGGCCAGCGCTTGCCATCCGTCGCGCGTGACGAGGTGGGTGCGGGCGTAGGAGTCGGCCTGCTCGGCGATGGGTCGGGCTTCGTCGTGACCGTCGGCGGCGGCTTGGTACAGGCCCATGACGAACCCGGAGTGGCGCACCAGTTCGTAGATGCCGGCGTCAGTGTCGGTGTCGGTGTTGTAGCGGTAGATCCACGTCCCGTCGAGACGTTGGGTGCGCCCGGCCCATGCGATCGACTCGGTGATGGCCACGTCGAGACGATCGAGCGTGACCGTGCCGCAGTTCTCGGGGTGCAGCACGACCGCTCGGACCAAGCCGAACGTGAGGACCCAGGCGAGCAAACCCTTGCCCACCCGACGCCTACGGGTCGTGCCCCTCGCCCACGTCACGTCGCCGAGCCTAGGCCCTCGCGCGCGCCGCGTCCGCGTGTCCTAACCGACGGGGTCTTCCGGACGACGAGAAGAACGACCGTTCGTGCTACCGGAGCGGCGACCGAAAATCGCCATCGTGACCGCCTACGGTTTGGGGCGAGCAGAGAGGGAGTCGACGTGCGCTTGACCGAAGATGGCCGCATTACCAGGAGTGCTGTGGCGACCATCGCGGCCGTCGTAGCGGTGATCGGGGTGCTGGTCGCCGTGCTGGCCACGCGCGACTCGGGTGAGTCGCTGAGCACGACACCGGCATCGACCTCCACGTCCACCAGCACCTCGACCAGCACGTCGACCACCACCTCCTCCACGACCACGTCGACCACCACGACCACCCAGCCGCCGCCACCCCCTACCACCGTGGCGCCTCCCGAGGCGGTGGTCGCCCCGACCACGCCGCCACCGGCCGCGCCCGCCACCCGTTGCGTGGTGCGGCTGCACGGCAAGGGCGGCGGCGGCGCAGGCACCACCACCAGTGCCAACGGGTGGCGTGAGGTGAGCCCGCGCGGCAATGCGTCGGGGTGGGGCGGCGCGCAGTGGCTCTACTTCCCGGCCTCGTCGTACACGTCGGCGGTGGCCATCGTCGAACGCGCCATCAGCGAGAACGGGTGCACCGCAGTGGCGGTCGTCGGCTTCTCGAACGGCGGCGCGTTCGCCGCGAAGCTGGCGTGTCGGGGCGAGACCTTCGGTGGACGAGTGGTCGGTTATGTGGTCGACGACCCGGTTCCCGACCACGGCACCGATTCGTGCGGCCCGGCCGCGCCCGTGGCGTTGTACTGGACGGGCGGGTTGGCCTCCACGGCCACGCCGGGTTGGGCCTGCTCCCAGGCCGACTGGACCTGCGAGGGCGGCGAGACCATCGGCATCGCGGCCACGGGCGCGAACATGGGCGTTCCGGTGAAGGCCTCGGTCAACAGCGGCCACTCGCCGTATCAGAACCCGCCCGAACTGCGCGCCTGGCTCGGCTGACGGCACACCGGGGATCTGGGCCGGGAACCGGCGCGCCTTGGCTTCCTGGGTGTGCTGGATCCTCGTAGGGTGCAGGCATGCGGCGACGGGTGGCGTCGGTGGTGTCCGTGGCGGCGATCGTCGTCGTGCTGTCGCCGGCATGGGTCGAGCGCGACAGCTACCCGCTGTCGACGTACCCCATGTTCTCGTACCGCCGCGACCGCACGGCGGTGGTCGACACGGCGGTCGGCTACGACGCCGCGGGGCAGCGGGTGCGGCTGACCCCCACGATCATCGCCGGCGGTAGCGAGGTCATCCATGCCGCGGTCACGGTGAGCACCGCCATCGCTCAGGGCGACACGGACGCGCTCTGCCGCGAGATGGCGGCCCGGGTCAGGTCGCGTCGCCCGCCGCTCGTGCGCATCGAGGTGGTCTCGGAGACCCACGACGTCGTCACCTACTTCGAAGGCGACAAGACCCCCGCCTCGGTGATGGTGCACGCGTCGTGCGAGGTGGCTTGATGACCACACCGGCGAATCGCTACTTCGCCCCCGAGGTGCCGACGCGGCTCGCCGCGTTGCGGGTGCTCGTCGGACTGTTCGGCACCGTCTTCCTGACGGTGCGCACCGGCTACCTCTTCGACGTCGCGCGGCTACCGCCCAACCGGTTCGACGCGGTGGGCCCGCTTTCGTTCCTGGATGTTCCGCTCGACCTGCACGTCGTCCAGGCCGTGGTCGTCGCCGCGATCGCACTCGGCGCCGCGTTCACGTTGGGCTGGCGTCACCGCATCACCGGACCGCTCTACGCGCTGGCGCTCGTCGTGGTCACCACCTACGACAACTCCTGGCAGCACATCGCCCACACCGAGAACCTCTTCACGTTGCACACGCTGGTGCTCGGCTTCACGCCGTCGGCGGATGCATGGTCGCTCGACGCCAGGCGCCGCGAAGGTCGCCGCCGGTCCACCGCCGAACGGGCCGCCGATGCGGGTGACGCACCTTGCCGGGCCGAGGCGTACGGCTGGCCGGTCAGGCTCATCTCGGCGATCACGGTGTGCACCTATGCGTTGGCCGGGTGGGCGAAGCTGCGAAACGGCGGGGTCGACTGGATCACCGGCGACGTGCTCCGCAACCAGATCGCCCACGACAACGTGCGCAAGGCACTGCTCGGCGACCGCCATTCCCCGCTCGGGGTGCACCTGGTGAGGTACGGGTGGGTGTTCCCGCCCATGGCGTTGGCCTCGATGGTGGTGGAGGTGGGCGCGCCGTTCGCGCTGCTGCACGCGTGGACGCGGCGGGCCTGGGTGGCTGCCGCATGGCTCTTCCACGTCGGTGTGCTGGCGCTGATGGCGATCCTGTTCATCTATCCGCTCACCGGCATCGCCTTCGCCTCGTTCGGCCATCCCGACCGGCTCTGGCGGCGGGTCCGGGCGCGAGGTCGAACCGATCGCCTCATTGGTGAGCGCCCTCCGGACGCGTACGGTGCACGGCGTGCCTGAGCCCCGAACCGCTGCGCCCGCCGGCCCGATCCTCGTCCTGTCCCCGCACCTCGACGACGCGGCGCTGTCGTGTGGTGCGCTGCTCGAACGCGCCGAGCCGATCACCGTGTACGACGTGTTCACCCAACGGCCCGAACCCGAGCAGCTCACGGATTGGGACACGCGGTGCGGGTTCACGGGGTCGAACGAAGCGATGGACGCACGGTGGGCCGAGGAGTACGAGGCCTTCGACGGGAGCCCGCACGTGTTCGCAGCGGTCGACCTGCTCGACGGGCAGTACTGCACCGGTCCGCGCGACCCGCGCGACGCCGAGCGCGTCACGAAAGCGATCGACTCGTGGCTCGCCGCGAACCGTTCGGCGGCATCGGTCACCATTGCGATGCCGGTGGGTGCCGGTACTCCCCTCGGTGTGTCGACATCGTTCCCGAGGCGCTGGCGCGCGCGCCGCGCCGGCACCTTCGCGTTCTCGAACAGCCCGGATCACCTCTGGGTCCGGGACACCGCGCTCGAGCATCTCCGCGAGCGCGCCGACGTCGCCGTGTGGCTCTACGAGGAGTACCCGTATCAGTTCGCCATGGGCGGTGATCGCGTCGTGCCGGCGATCGAGACGTGGCTCGAACGCACGGCCGTGCTGCGCCTGCTCGCCGTCGACCAGGCGGCGAAGGCGCGACGCATCGCGGCGTACACCTCGCAGCTGGAGCTGCTGTTCCGTTCGACCAGCCCGCGTGCCCTCCAGCGGGCGTTGCCCCGCGTCGAGCGTTACTGGGAGCTCGTGGCGCCCGACCCCGCCTGAGGTCGCCGACCGGTAGTGCGTAGCCTCGGCAGGTGCCCGAGGGTGATT
>JBKJKR010000505.1:0-3327 GCA_046597135.1 Acidimicrobiales bacterium
CGATTTCGTGCTGAACGAGATCGTCAACCTGGAGCACCTTGCGACGCTCCCCGAGTTCGCGCACGCCGACCCGGCCACCGTGCGCGACGCGCTCGAAGAAGCGGGCCGGCTCTTCGCCGAGGTGATAGCGCCACTCAACCGCATCGGCGACACACAGGGTTCGCACCTGCAACCCGACGGCTCGGTGACCACCCCCGACGGCTTCAAGGAGGCGTACGCGCACTACCGCGACAGCGGTTGGGGCGGCGTGGGCTTCGACCCGGCATACGGCGGCGGCGGTTTCCCGTGGGTCGTCACCCTCGCGCTGCAGGAGATGTTGTGCGCAGCGAACAAGTCGTTCGCGCTCGCGCCCATGCTCACCCAGGGCTCGATCGACATGCTCCACAGCTACGCGTCGGAAGAGTGGAAGGAACGGCTCCTGCCGGGGCTCATCGAAGCGCGCTGGTCGGGCACGATGAACCTCACCGAGCCACATGCCGGCTCCGACGTGGGCGCGCTCACCACCAAGGCCGTGCCCCAAAGCGACGGCACCTACCGCATCACCGGTCAGAAGATCTTCATCTCGTGGGGCGAGCACGACCTCACCGAGAACATCATCCACCTGGTGCTGGCGCGCATCGAAGGCGCGCCGCCGGGCACCAAGGGCATCTCGTGCTTCATCGTGCCCAAGTTCCTGGTCGACGAAGACGGGTCGCTCGGCGAACGCAACGACGTTCGCTGCGTCTCGCTCGAGCACAAGATGGGCCTCAAGGCCAGCCCCACGTGCGTGCTGTCCTTCGGCGAGAACGACGGCGCCGTCGGCTACCTCATCGGCGAAGAGCACCAGGGCATGCGGTACATGTTCCACATGATGAACAACGCCCGCTTGTCGGTCGGCGTCGAAGGGCTCGCGCTCAGCGAACGGTCGTTCCAACAGGCGTTGTCGTTCTCGCTCGAGCGCGTACAAGGCCGCACGCTCGCCACCGTTCCAGGTCGCACCGGAGCGATCATCGATCACGCCGACGTGCGTCGCATGCTCCTCACCACGCGTTCGCTCATCGACGCGATGCGCATGATCACCTACTCCAACGCCGAGGCCAACGACCTCGCGCACCACGCGCCCGACGAGGCCACGCGCACGAGCGGCGAAGAGCTCGCTGCGTTGCTGACACCGATCTCGAAGGCGTGGTGCACCGACATGGGCATAGAGGTCACGTCGCTCGGCATCCAGGTGCACGGCGGCATGGGCTACATCGAGGAGACCGGCGTCGCGCAGCACTACCGCGACGCCCGCATCTCGGCCATCTACGAAGGTACGAACGGCATCCAGGCCATCGACCTCGTCGGCCGCAAACTCCCCATGCGAGGCGGCGCAGTGGTGCTCGAGTTGTTCGACCGCATCGACGCGATCGACGCGGATCTCGCCGCGGCGGGCGAGCGCGTCGCCGGCATACGGAAGCATCTCGCCGCCCAACTCGCCGCGCTGCGCGAGACCACCGACTGGCTGATGACCAACGCCCCCCTCGACCCGCAGAACGCACTCGCGGGGGCCACGCCGTATCTGCGCATGTTCGGCTACGTGGTCGGCGGGTGGCTGCACGCACGCGCTGCGCTCGTGGCGCTCGCCCGCATCGACGCGGGCAACGACGCCGACGCCTTCGCCGCGGCCCGCCTGGTTTCGGCGTCGTTCTTCTGCGAACAGCTGCTTCCCCAAGCGGCCGGGCTGGCCGCAGCCGTCACCGCCGGGCCACGTGACCTCTACGCCATCGACGGTGCACAACTGGGGTTGTGACGACCCTGTAGGTTGCCTGCTCGTGCTCGCCTCGATTCCCAGCCCATCCTCGAACGCCCTCAACGTCGGCGGTCTCCAGCTCCGCTTCTACGGCATGGCCATCGCGTTCGGTGTCTTCGCCGCGATCTGGCTCGCCGATCGGCGCCACGTCGCCCGCGGTGGCGCGCGCGACGACTGGGGCTACATCGGCATGTGGGTCGCGCTGTCGGGCCTCGTCGGCGCCCGCGCCTACCACGTGCTCACCGATTGGCGTTCGTTCCAGGGTCGGTGGGGCGATGTCATCAAGGTCTGGGAAGGCGGCCTCGGCATCCCCGGCGGCCTCGTGGTCGGCACCTTGGTCGGTCTGTGGGCGGCCAAGAAGCGCGGCCTGGCCGCGCGCGACGCGCTCGACATCGCCGCGCCGACCGTCCCGCTCGCGCAAGCCATCGGCCGCATCGGCAACTGGTTCAATCAGGAGCTGTTCGGCAAGCCGAGCGACCTCCCGTGGGCGGTCAAGATCGACGCCAAGTACCGGCCGGTGGGTTACGAGACCTACACCACCTTCCAGCCCACGTTCCTGTACGAGATCCTGTGGAACCTCGCGTTGTGCGGCGTGCTGCTGTTGCTCGATCGGCGCAAGGTGGTGCCGCGCGGCAAGCTCTTCGCGATCTATGTGGCCGGCTACGGCCTCGGGCGGCTGTGGATCGAAGCGCTGCGCATCGACAAGGCCAGCGAGATCCTCGGCGCCCGCGTCAACATCTGGGTCGCGTTGCTGGCCATCCTCGGCGGGATCGGGTGGTACGTGTTCGGCCCGAACGAACCCGTGGCCCCGGCGGGCGACACGGCGGCCGACGACAGTGACATGGTCGACGACGATGAAGCGGCCGACGACGACACCGTCGAGGCCGACACGCTCGACGGCTCCGACTGATACTCAGCGGACGTTCGCGTTGCGCCAACGTGTGAAGTACCCGCGACCGGCGAGTGTGGCCTGCATGCGGTTCAGCGCGTGCAGCGGCGGCAACGAACGGGTGTCACCGCGCGGCGGGAACTGCAACAGCTCGTTCAGGTCGAAGGCCAGCGCGTAGAGCTCGAGCCGGTCACGCAGCCGTGGCACGTCGAACAGCTCCGGGTAGTCCTCCGCGAGCCACCCGGGGATCGGCGCGTAGTCCTCGGCTCGGGTGATCTGTTGGTAGTCGTCGGCCACGTGCAACGACGGCAGCGCGCACATGCGCAGGAACACGTCGAGCTCGAGGTCGGGTGGGGCGGGACGGGACCATTCGAAGTCGATGAGCGCCGAGACGCGCGAACCGTCCCACAGGACGTTCTCGAAGGTCAGGTCGCCATGGATGAGCGTCTGGGTCAACGTTCCGCCGAGCGCAGGCGCGAGCTCGTCGACCCGCGACTCCATCTCGTCGACGAGCGAGATCGCGACGCCCGACAAGCTGCGGGCCAACGTGAGCGCCCGGTGCAACGGAGCGAGCGGGAACAACGTGCCGGGCTCGATGAGCTGGGGCGGGTTCAGCGGCGGGAGCCCTGGCGGGACTTCGGTGACGTGGATCTGTCGCAGACGGCTG
>JBKJKR010000446.1:0-2558 GCA_046597135.1 Acidimicrobiales bacterium
CCCAGGGGCGACCACGGTTAGCACTCTCCTGGTTCGACTGCTAATCCAACCACGCCCGCCCCGGAATCGCAACACGGGGCGCGCCGCAATGACCCGGCATCTCGCCGGGCCGGCGGGTTCAGCAGCCGCCGGCCACCGCAGGCACTATCGAGAGGGTCTCGCCGGCCGGAATCGGGGTGTCGAGCCCCTGGAGAAATCGGACGTCGTCGTCGGACACGAACACGTTGACGAAGCGCCGGAGCTTGCCGTTCTCGTCGAGGAGGCGGTCGCGAAAACCGGGGTAGCTCGACTCGAGCGAGGCGATCACCTCGCTCACCGTGGCCCCGTCGACGGCGACCTCGGACGCCCCCGAGGTGAGGGGACGGAGCGTGGTGGGGACTCGGACGGAGACACTCATGACGGTCACTGCTTCCTCTGGCCTGGCGCGCCTGACACCTGCCAGGACGCTCGAATCGTAACCACTGAAACCCGACCTCCCCACTCCAGATTCCCGGTGCGGCGAACCATCGCTGTCGGATCCGGTGCGGAGGGCGCATTGCGCGGCGGGCCCTTGTCGGGTGAGCATGGCGCCGTGATCCGGGCCTTCGACCACCAAGACTTCGACGCGGCCCGGCTCGTCGAGGCCAAAGCCGGCCGCACGGTGTCGGTCTGTCTGCCCGCGCGCAACGAGGCGTCCACCGTCGCCGTGATCGTGCGCATCATCCGCGAGCAGCTCGTGGAACGCCACGCGCTCGTCGACGAGCTCCTGGTGATCGACGACCACTCCGGCGACGACACCGCGGCGGTGGCCGAGGCGGCGGGCGCCAAGGTCGTGTCGGCGGCCGACGTGCTCACCGGCCACCCGAACGGGCCCGGGAAAGGTCGGGCGCTGTGGAAGTCCGTCCACGCGTCCACCGGCGACATCGTCATGTGGTGCGACGCGGACGTCACCAACTTCTCGACCGCGTTCGTGGTGGGCGTGCTCGGCCCGCTGCTGACCGCGCCCGACGTGAGCTACGCGAAGGGGTACTACCGGCGCCCCCTCGGCACCGGGGGCGAAGGCGGCGGCCGGGTCACCGAGCTGGTCGCACGACCGCTCCTCTCCCTGCTCTACCCCGAGCTCACCGATCTCGTGCAGCCGTTGTCGGGTGAGTACGGCGGGTACCGCGACGTGCTCGAGCGCGTGTCGTTCCCCGTGGGGTACGGCGTCGAGATCGGACTCCTCATCGATCTCTCCCGCAAGTTCGGCATCGAGTCGTTGGCCCAGGTCGACCTCGGGGTGCGCCGACACCGCAACCGCCCGCTCAGCCAGCTCGGTCCGCAAGCCATGACCATCATGCAGATCGCGCTGCGGCGGCGCTCGGTCGACATCGTGCCCGTCGAGGCCGAGCTCATCCGCCCCGACAGCGAGCCGCTCGGCGTGAGCGCGGCCGAGATGCCCCCGCTGATCGAGGTGGCGGAGTACCGCGAACGCCATCATCGCAAGCGGTCGTAGACCACCTCGCGGATCGCGCCCAGCGGGTCGGCGAAGGCCCGCTCGGCCCCGAACCGCTCGACGAGCGATACCACATCGAGGCCTGCCTCCGCGCCGTCGAACACGTCGCCGGCCACCACCAGCAAGGGCACGCCCGCAGCTACGGCCGACGCTGCGACGCCCCCCACGACCTTGCCCTCGAAGGACTGCGCATCGAGGAACCCCTCGCCGGTGACGACGAGGTCGGCCGTTTCGAGCTGTTCGTCGAAGCCCACTTCGTCGGCCACCAGTTCGTACCCGTCGACGAGTCGGGCGCCGAGGGTGGCCAGTGCGCCGGCCAACCCACCAGCCGCACCGGCGCGCGGCAGGTCGGCGACGTCGACGCCGTACTCGTCGAAGTAGACCTGCGCGAGTCGTTCGAGGCGGCGGCGCAGCAACTCGACCTGGGCCGGTGTCGCACCTTTCTGCGGCGCGAACACCGCGGCGGCGTCCACGAAATGCGTGCGTACGTCGCACGCCACGATGATCTCGACCCCGCGGAACCGCTGCAAGGGGTACATGGCCCGCAATGCGCCGAACCCGCCATCGGTGGTGGCGCTGCCGCCCACGCCGACGACGATGCGCCGAGCGCCCGACTCCGCGGCGATCGAGATGAGCTCGCCGGTGCCCGAGGTGGACGCGGCGATCGGGTCGTTGCCCGCCGCGCCGCCCAGCAGCGCCAGCCCTGACGCCAATGCCATCTCGATGACCGCTTCGGAGCCCGAGAGGCGCCACGGCGCGTCGACCGGGTCACCGAGTGGGCCGGTCACGAGCGACGAACGGTTGGGTCCGCCGAGCGCCGCGAGGGTGCCCTCGCCGCCGTCGGCGAGCGGCGTCTCGACGGCGACATGTCCCGCGTCGCGCGCCGCCCCGGCGATGGCCGCGGCGACCTCGGCCGCGGTGGCCGTGCCTCGGAACTTGTCGGGAGCCGCCAGAACACGCACCACCCCATCGTGGCGGACCGAGCGGAGAACCGCGCCGCAGGGCGCGGGATCAGGGCTGGGGGATCTTCTTGTCGAGGCCGATGATCACAACCACGTTGGCCGTCTTCGCCGTGGCGGTCGAC
>JBKJKR010000536.1:0-3881 GCA_046597135.1 Acidimicrobiales bacterium
CACGTGGTCTAGCCGAGACGCGGCGCCGCCGCGACGACGCGACACCCGCAAGCCAGACGCTGCTCCGGAGCTCCGCGCGTCGCTCGGGTACGCTCGGGGCATGCCCAGACGACGTGCCGGCGTCCTGCTTCCACTGGAGATCGACATTCTCCGGGTGGCCGCACGCCTTCGCAGCGAGCGGGCCGTCGAGTTCCACGGGTTCCTGCTGGCGTCCGAACTCGCCAAGGGCGAGGCGGCCCGCAAGCTGCTCGGTCACGGCACGATCTACAAAGCACTCGACCGGCTCGAGAAGGGCGGCCTGCTCTCGAGCCGTTGGGAAGTGATCGACGAATCCGAGGCCGGGCGACCGCGGCGTCGGCTGTATGAGCTCACCGGCTTGGGCGCGACGGCGCTCGAGGACGCGTCCCGCTCCGCCGCCGAGCCGGCCCGTGGACCGCGGTTGGCGAACACATGACCACCGAGCTCGACGCGCCACGCCGTTGCGCACTGCTCGTGTGCGAGCTCACCTCGATGGTCGCGCCCCACGAAACTCGGGCCCGCCAGATCGAGGAACGACGTGCTCACCTCTTCGACTCGGCATGCGCCGGCGCATCCGCAACGGGCGAGTTGCTCGCGGCGTTTCGCGGCTCGGTCGACGACCTGCGCCTCGGCATCGATGCTCGACGCGCCGCCGGGCTGCCGCCGTTGCGTGTCGCGATCTTCACCGAGTCCTCTGCGTCGCTCGTCGCGTGCGCCGCGCTCCTGATCGTCCTGCTCCCCCTCGTGTTCCTCATCGACACGCCGTTGCTGGCAGCCGTGCGACCGCTGATGCGGGCCGCGCAGTGGATGACGATCGCGCTCGCCTCGGCGGTGCTGTTCGGCGGGTACGCAACACGCATGGTTCGCCGGCGTCGCTCCAGACGACAGGAATCGGTGCCGCTCCGCTGACCTGCCCCTTGACCTCACCCCTATCTTCCTATAAATTACAGGAGCGATCCACCCGGGGGGAGAACGATGACGCAACCGAAGCGCATCTATGCAGTGTTGATACCGACGATGATCGTCGCGTTTTTGATCTCGTCTATCGGCAGCGACAAGACGCCGAGCGACGGCTTCCAGTACTGGGTGGGCGCAACGGGGTGGTTCAGCTTCTGTGTCGCCCTGCTGGCGACCTTGGCCTTCACCGTGTTCGTGGCCGCGCGTGCGCTTCGCCAACGTCGCGCGGTCAGCCAAGCCGTCGCCTCGACTCGGCGCTGAGCCACACGCACGCCGCCCGGTCGACGAACCCTACGATCAGCGGCGTTTCTTCTTCGCCTTCGATCGTTGCGACGGCGGCGGGTTCCGCCTGGGACGAGCCAAGGCCGGCGGCAGCACGCGGGCCGCGGCCCACTTGTCGACGACGTCGGCGTCGGCGGGTCGCAGATCGAACGAGATCATCGGTTGCTGCTTGTCGTCGGTGAAGCCGACCACGGTGCCGATCTCCCCCTCGTCGATCTTCGTGTCGGCGAGCACCACCTTCTTCGCAAGGATCGGGCACCACATGATGCGCTGGCCGACCTCGGTGGGTGCAGGCCATGTGCGTCGCTCGTTCGTCGGCGGCAACGCATCGACCTGCGCGGTCGATTCGGCCCACAACGTGCGCAGGCCCTTCCACAACATCAATGCAGCGATCACGACGACGGCGAGGATGATCCAACCAACCATTGCCGAGCATTGTGTTCGCTCGGCCGACGCACGCCAACGTCAGGAGGGGCCCTCCGGCCCGGGTCGTCGGTTCCGGGTTCGATCACCAGCGTGGTGGCGCGCTGCCGGATGACCTCGCGCAATGCATCGGCCGGGGTCCACACGATCTCGAGCCGGTCGGCACCCATGTCCGGACCCACGCGTTGTCCGGGCGCGGCTGCGTCGCGCGCTGAGAGCACCACGGTCACCTCCGGTCGCGCAACCGGTTCGGTCACCTCTGGGGGCGTGGGAGACGATCGATGCGAGCGGTCGGCCGTGCGGGCAACGACTTCGCGGCGCCGCGCGGCGACCGCTGCGCCGACGATGCGGCGCTTTCAACCGCCACACGCAGTCGATGCCGACAACGTGGTGGTCCCCGCCGTACCGCTGTGACTCGTCGGCCGCTTCAATCAACGGCAGCGTACGAAGCTGGAGAACCAGCAGGCGGCGTCCCGGGCAAGGTCAGGTGGTGGTGACGCGTACTGGCAGATGCGCCACCGATACGCCGACGTTCACCTCGGGGCCGGCACCGGACCAGACCGCCTCACCGGTGATCTCGATCGTGGCGAAGCGGTCGACCAGTGCACCGATCAGCACCTGCACCTCCTTCTTGGCGAGGCTCGCGCCAAGGCAGTAGTGCGGTCCGCCACCCCCGAACGAGACGTGGTTGTTGGGTGTTCGACGGATGTCGAAGGTGAACGGCTCGGGGAACGCCCGCTCGTCGCGATTGCCCGACGGGTACCAGAGCACGACGCGATCACCGGCTGCGATGCGCCGGCCGCCCAGCTCGATGTCGCGCGTGGCAGTCCGACCGAAGTACAACACCGGGCTCGACCACCGGATCATCTCGTCGGTCGCCGTGCTCAGGTGGCCGCGGTCGTCGCGGAGTGCGCGCAGCTGGTCGGGGTGGGCGAGCAGCGCCATGAGACCTTGCGAGATCGCGTTCCGCGTGGTCTCGCTACCGGCGAGCGAGAGCACGAGAAAGAACATGTCGAGCTCGAGCTCGCCGAGGCTGCTGCGCGTGCCGTCTTCGGCGTCGATCTCCGCGTTGGTGAGGACGGTCCAGATGTCGTCGGCAGGATGAGTCCGCTTGCTCAGCCCGAGCGTCTGCGCGTAGCCGAACAACTCGAGCTCGGCGCGTTGGCGTTGCTCGTCGGTGATGCCTGACGCGGGGTCATAGGCCAAAAGCATCGCTTCGGTCCGCTCGAAGACCCATGGCCGGTCTTCGTCGGGGATGCCGATGATGTCCGCGATCACGTGCATCGGCAGCTGATACGCAACCTGGGTCACGAAGTCACCTTCGCCGCGATCCGCGAACTCCTCGAGTATTCGGTCCGTGCGCCGAACGATGTGACCTTCGAGCTCGCTGATCATGCGTGGCGTGAAGCCGGAGCTGATGAGCTTGCGATGGCGCGTGTGGCCGGGTGGGTCCATCGACACGATCATGTGACCGCGGCGTTCGGGCGACGTGACCATCAGCCCAGGCCCGTCGAGCGCGGTGAAGGTCTCCCAATCGCGGTTCACCTGTTGGATCTCGGCGTGCCGCACAACCGACCAGTACTCGAGATCGCGCGGCGGGTGTCCGGCCCGGCCGCGATGACGATGCACCGGCCCGGCGTCGCGGAGTCGACTGAACAGCTCGTGGGGCACACCGCCGGCATAGAGGGTCCGATCCGTCAGATCGATGTCGTCGAACTCGCCCATCGGAGCCCCCACGGTCGCCGGCGTCGCCAATCTAACGGGCGGGCCTGGTCGGGGCATTCCCATGCTGCGGTCGGCAATGTGCTCCGGCCGTTGACCGGGTCGAGTGCGGTGGCGTGTACGGTGAACGCCGACCTCGGACCACACAAGCGAAGAGGTCATCGGGATGTAGCGCAGCTTGGTTAGCGCACCTGCTTTGGGAGCAGGGGGTCGAGAGTTCGAATCTCTCCATCCCGACCGCGTGACTGGCGCTCCGACCAGCACCTATGGAACTTCCGTCCCGACCCGATCCGGTCGGGACGGCCTCGTTTTCGGCCCACGTATCAGAGATGTATCACGCCCTCGACGCACCTTCGGTGCGGACGAGGGCTCGAAGCGTCGTGCGAGGAAGCCGCCCGCCGGCGCCGCCACTGCGTCGGGCACGCCTCAGTTTGGCGCGCCGTGCCGAGGGGTAGACGCCCCCCATGGCTCTTACGGCA
>JBKJKR010000556.1:0-3968 GCA_046597135.1 Acidimicrobiales bacterium
GGCGTGCGTCAGCGGCGCGTACAACCTGTGCGTGCTCGGCCCGGCCATGGTGCTCGGCGTCTCGACCGATGGCGGCATGGCTGACGAGTGCATCGTTCCCGCCGAGGCGATCGTGGCCCTGCCGAGCGGCGTGTCGCTCGCCGACGCGTGCCTCATCGAACCGCTCGCGGTTGCGGTGCACGGCGTGCGCCGGGGTGCCATCACGGGTGGCCAACGCGTCGGGGTCATCGGCGGTGGGACGATCGGCCTCACCTCGCTCGTGGCGGCGCAGGCGGCCGGCGCGACCGTCGACCTGTCGGCGCGACACGAGCGCCAGATCGCCGCGGCCGAACAGCTCGGCGCAGGTCCCATCGCCGACGGCTACGACGTGGTCATCGAGGCCGCGGGTACGTCGAGCGCGCTCGCCGAGGCCGTCGAACGGTGCCGTCCGGGTGGCACGGTGGTCCTCGTCGGCACGTACTGGGACTCGGGCACCGAGCTCCCTGGGCAGACGCTGAGCATGAAGGAGATCACCCTCGTGCCGTCCAGCATGTACGGGCGCGTCGGACCGTCGCGCGACTTCGAGGTCGCCGCGTCGATCCTCGCCGCCCGCCCCGAGATCGGCACGGCGCTCATCACGCATCGGTTCCCGCTCGACGCGGCACCCGAGGCGTTCGCGGTGGCCCGCGACCGCGCCGCGGGCGCCATCAAGGTCGTCCTCGAACCCTGACCCATCAGGCGAGGTGGGTGTCGATCCAGGCGAGGGCGCGGGCCCAGCCGTCGGCCGCTGCGGCCTCGTTGTAAACCGCAGGGCGCCCTTCGCAGTGGAACCCGTGGTCGGCGTCCGCGTATCGAACGACGTCGAAGTCGACGGGCTTGGCCGCTTCGAGCGCGTCGCGCAACAGCTCGACGTCTTCGACGGGGATGCCCTTGTCGAGGTCGCCGAACAGCCCGAGCCACGGCGTCTTGAGCGTGGCCGCGTCGTCGACGAGCGACGGGAAGGGCAACCCGCCGGCGCGCACGATGCCGCCGCCGTAGAAGGTGACCGCCGCACCGAGGGTGCGCCGCGCCGCGGTGAGGAACGTGACCCGACCGCCGAAGCAGAACCCGGTGATGGCGATCTTGTCGTCGGCGAAGCCGGCCTCGCGAAGGTGGTCGAGCGCGGCGTCGACGTCGACGAGGAGGATGGCCTCGTCGGTCAGGCCCGCGAACTTGGCCATGACCGTGCCGAAGTCGTCGTAGGCCGCGGTGCCTCCACCGGCGCGATGGAAGAAGTCGGGAGCCACCGCGTGGTACCCCGCGGCGGCCGCGCGCCGCGTGACCTCCTCGATGTGGTCGTTCACCCCGAACGCCTCCATCACCACGATGAGCGCACCCTTGGCCGCACCGTCAGGCGTGGCCTCGTAGATGCGCATGGGGCCGTCGGAAGTCATACGCGTGTGGTCTGCAGTCGCCATGGTCGAGAGCGTAGCGTTGGCACTCGATGGCGTCCCTCGAGCACGATCCGCATGCCGTGACGACCATCTTCCCCACGTGTCTCGCCGACACGCTGCGGCCGGCACTTGCCTCGCAGGTGCGCGACGTCCTGGCAGGTGTCGGCGTCGAAACGACCCTGGCGCGTCGCACCACGTGCTGCGGCCAGCCGGCCTACAACGCCGGTTACGAGACCGAGGCGCGTCGGGTGGCCCGCCCGACCTTGCGCTCGCTGGCGAAGACCACCGGTCCGATCGTGGTGCCGTCCGGGTCGTGCACGGCGATGATGGCCCGGCACTGGCCGCACCTCTTCGCCGGCACGGTCGACGAAGCACGTGCGCGCGACGTCGCAACGCGCGTCACCGAGCTGTCGCAAGCCATTGCCGGCGCCACCGCACCCGACGACGGCGCCCCGGCGCACGAGCGGGGGCCCGTCGCATATCACGGGTCGTGCCATCTCGAGCGCGAGCTCGGCGCCCGCGACGAGCCGCGCGACGCGTTGCGCGCCGCCGGGCACGAGGTGCGCGAACCTGCCGACGCCCACCTGTGCTGCGGTTTCGGCGGAACGTTCTCGGTGAAGCTGCCGGCGGTCTCGACCGCCATGGCCGACGAGAAGCTCGACACGCTCAGCGCAACCGGCGCGTCCGAAGTGGTGGGCTGCGATCTGTCCTGCCTCGTCCATCTCGAGGCGCGGGCGCGATCGCGCGAGCTCCCGCTGCGATTCCGGCACCTCGCCGAGCAGCTCGCGGTGCACGATGCCGACTGACGGCGCGCCCGCGGCCACCGATGTGGCGGTGCGGTTCATCACCCGGGCCGACCGAGAGTTGCGCAACGACCGGTTGCGCGCCGCGGTGCGCCACACCACTGGACTGCTCACGGCGAACCGCACGAGTGCGCTCGAGGGCCTCGTCGACGCCGACGCGGTGCGCGACGACGCGCATGCCATTCGCCGGAGGGCCATCGACACGTTGCCGCAGTTGCTCGCCACGTGGACCGCGAACGCGACGGCCAACGGCATCACGGTTCATCGCGCTCGAACCGCTCGTGATGCGGTGCGCGTGGTGCTCGACCTCGCGGCGCAACAGGCCGCCGCAGGCCACGTGCCGGTGCGTGTCGCCAAGGGCAAGTCCATGGCGAGCGAGGAGATCCACCTGAACGACGCGCTCGAGGCGGCCGGTCACGAGGTGGTCGAGACCGACCTCGGTGAGTTCATCATCCAGCTCGCCGGCGAGACGCCGTCGCATCTCATCGTGCCCGCGATCCACAAGTCGCGTTTCGACGTCGCCGACCTGTTCACCGCCGACGCGGGTCACGTGATCGAACCCGAGGTCGATGCCGAGGCCGCGTACGCACGGGTGCGACTTCGCCAGGCGTTCCTCGACGCAGACATCGGCATCACCGGCGTGAACTTCGCCGTTGCCGAGACCGGCTCGATCTGCCTGGTCGAGAACGAGGGCAACGGACGCATGTGCACCTCGTTGCCTCGGGTGCACGTCGCCATCATGGGCATGGAGCGCATCGTCGACACGTGGGCCGAACTCGACGTCATGCTCGCGTTGCTCGCCCGCTCCGCGACAGGCCAGGCGTTGTCGGTGTACACCAACCTGATCAGTGGGCCGCGCCGCGACGGCGAGGTCGACGGCCCCGACGCCGTGCACGTGATCGTGCTCGACAACGGCCGCGAGGCGATCCTGGGCACCGACTTCGACGACGCGCTGCTGTGCATCCGGTGCGGCGCATGCCTCAACGTATGTCCGGTGTACCGCAACGTCGGGGGTCACGCGTACGGCACCGTGTACTCCGGCCCCATCGGTGCGGTGCTCACGCCTCTGCTGCGACCCGACGACCCCGCGGCGCGCGAGCTCGCCGAGGCGAGCACGTTGTGCGGGGCTTGCACCGACGTGTGTCCGGTGCGCATCCCACTGCACGATCTCCTGCTGCGCGAGCGCCATCGCGACGCGGCCGCCGACGCGTCGCACCTGCGACGCGCGATGTTCCGCCTGTGGTCGTTCGCCTGGGCGCACCCGGTGAGCTACCGCGCGAGCGTTCGGGTCACTCGGGCGGCGCTGCGCGTCGGCGCCTGCGTACCCGGACCGGCGCGCCGCGCGCCGGGGTGGATCGGCGCGTGGACGCGCTCGCGGGCCCTTCCCCGGGTGCTGCGATGACCCCGCAGCAGCCCACTCCGGTGCAGTACGCGGTCGAGCGCTCTGGTGTCGTGGAGTTCCGCGAGGCCTGGCACATGGTGGGCGGCACCAGCGAGCAGGTCACCTCGCTCGATCAGCGGGTCGACGCCACACCCCTCGCAGACCTCGTGTACGCCACCGCTGCGATCGCGCAGACCGGCAGCATCGTCATCGACAGTGCACGCAACGCTCGCGCCGCCAGCCTGTTGCCGGAACGATGCGCGTTCGTGATCGACGCGACCACCGTGGTCGACACGCCCGGCGACGTGCTCCGCGATCGCGCTCGTTGGTGGCCGGGCGCCCTGCCGAGTCAGATCGTGTTCGTGTCCGGTC
>JBKJKR010000210.1:0-4104 GCA_046597135.1 Acidimicrobiales bacterium
CCCATCGACTGCGGCGGCACGAACGCCGTGACCCCTCCGAAGATGTACAAATCGATGGTGGGCTCCGCGCCGAAGCCGCGCGCCGCGAATGCATGCCCGAGCTCGTGGGCCAGCACCGAGACCAGCACGATCACGGTGAACACCGCGACCACGCCGAGCGACAGCTCGGGCGACCCGAGCCCGATGAACGCGGCGATGATGAAGAACGACGGGTGGATGGCGACCGGGAACCCGAACAACGGGAACCGCAGCACGCCCTTCCCGCCATGCGGCATGGGGAACACAGCGGCCAGGCTACCGGCGCTGTGCCACCGGGTTGCCTCGCCCCGGCTCGGCGCTGTGCCACCGGGTTGCCTCGCCCCGGTTCAGCCCTTCTCGGCGCCGAAGATCCCCACGAAGCTCACCATCTCGCCCGGGTACCCGCCCAGGTTGTGCGTGAGCCCGAGCTTCTTGTTGGTGGTGATCTGACGCTCGGGCGGTGCCTCGTGGCGCAGCTGCAGCCAGACCTCGTAGAGCATGCGCAGGCCCGATGCGCCGACCGGGTGGCCGAACGACTTGAGCCCACCGTCGGTGTTCACGGGCAGGTCGCCGGTGAGGTCGAAGGCGCCCTCGAGCACCTCTTTCCACGCCTGGCCCCGCGGGGAGAAGCCGAGGTCCTCCATGAGGACCAACTCGGTGACCGTGAAGCAGTCGTGCACCTCGGCCATGGCGATCTCGCCGCGAGGGTCGGTGACACCGGCCTGCTTGTACGCGTCCTCGGCGGCCATGGCGCACTCGGGCAGCGTGGTGAAGTCGAAGTCAGGGTCGACGAGGCCCGAACCGTTGCCCGACACGAACGACAGCGCCTTGATGAACAACGGCTTGTCGGTGTACTTGTAGGCGTCCTCGGCCCGGCACATGATGACCGCGGCCGAACCGTCGGCGACACCGGCGCAGTCCATGACCGCGAGCCGCCCGGCCACTGCCGGCATGCTGCAGATCTGTTCGGCCGACATCTCGCGGCGGTACTGGGCCCGCACGTTGCGCGCGCCGTTGTAGTGGTTCTTCGAACCGATGCGGGCGATGACCTTGCGGATCTCGTCCTCGTCGACACCGAACTTCTTCGCGTACGCGGGCAGCAGCAACGAGAACATGGCCGCCGCGGTGAGCGTGCGGTTGGTGCCGTCGGTGGGGATCGGGAACGAGTTCAGGCCCTGGTAGCCGCCGTCTTTCACCTTCTCGACACCGACCGCGGCCACGAGGTCGTAGGCGCCCGACGCGACGGCGTACGCCGCCTGGCGCATAGCCTCGCTACCGGTGGCGCAGAAGTTCTCGACGCGGGTGACGGGCTTGCCCTCGAGCTTGAGCGGGATGGAGAGGGTGATGCCCGCCATGCCGGTCTGCGCGGTGCCGAGCCAGTAGGCGTCGATGTCCTGCTTGCCGACGCCCGTTGAGGCGAACGCCTCGTTGGTGGCGTCGATGACGAGGTCATCGGACGACTTGTCCCAGTGCTCGGCGAACTTCGTGCAGCCCATGCCGACGATCGCGACGCGGTCCTTGATGCCGTGAGAAGCCATGGCAGATCTCCCTTACGCCGACGCGCCTCGGACGAGGCGGGCCTTCCAGAAGTAGTTGTGGATGTCGTCGGCTGCGAACAGCCGGCGGAACGTCATCTCGACCCGGGCGCCGATGGTGACGTCGGCCGGGTCGCAGTCGGTGAGCTCGATGGGCATGCGGCCACCGCCGTCGAAGTCGACGACCGCGAACACGATCGGCGGGCTCGGCGAGTAGGCCAGCTTGTCGACCGTGAAGGTGAGCACCGTGCCCGCCACGTCGGCCATGGCCGCGGGGACCATGTCGCCCTCGACGCCGCCCTTGATGCCGATGCGGGCCGGTGGCATGTGCACGATGCCGGTGACGTCGTCGCGTGATCCGACGAACGCGTACTTCCACTCTTCGCGTCGGTGCGCCGCCGACGAGGACGTGCGGTTCGGCTCGGGGCGCCGCGGCGGCTCGACGTTGACCACGCCGCGCCACGACAAGAACTTGCCGTACGGGAGTGGGCCGCCGTTCGCGATCTGTGTGGAGAGCGACCGCACCGAGCGGAACGACGTGATCGCGTCGGTGACCCGGAAGATCAGCACGTCGGCGCCGTCGGCGAGCACCGCGAGGGCGACCAGCTGGCCCGGCTTCGCGTCCTCGAGCACGCGGGCGAGCCCCAGGCCGACCTGCGCCGCGCCGGCGTTGCCGACGCTCGCGTTGAGGTCGTCGGCCAGCGCGTCGGCCTGGAGGCCGAGCTTGCCCGCGGCGACGCGCACGGCACGACCGTGGGTGCCGCTGACACAGGCCTTGTCGATCTGGCCGGCCTCGACGCCGGCGTCCTTCAACGCGGCGTTCCACGCCTCGGTCGCGAGCGGCACGTAGACCATCTCGCCGAAGCGCTCTTCCCACAGCTTGGATCGGGTCTGGCCCGGTACCCGCCAGCGGTCGGTGAACTCCTCGGTGGCGGTGCCCGAGCCGATGAGCTCGGCGATGACCGCGCCCGAGGAACCGTCGCCGACGAGCACGGCACTGGCTGCGTCGCCACCGTCGGCCTCGTCGGCCGAGGTGGGCAGACCCGTGCGAATGTCGCCCGCCACGACCAGCGCGTTGCCCGCGCCGAGCGCCAGTGCGACGCGCAGTGCACCCACGGACGAGCGCACGGCCCCGTTCATGTCGAACGCCGGCGTGTCGCGGTCGAGCCGGAGCGCCGCATGGATGGTGGTGGCGTTGGTCTTGTCGGCATAGGACGGCGACGTGGTCGCGAACCACAGCGCGTCGACCGCGGTGGTGGGTTCGACCGAACGAAGCGCGACGCGCGCCGCCTCGACGCCCATCGACGTGGTGTCCTCGTCATAGGACGCCACCGAGCGTGTGCCCTTGCCGCCCCCGCTACCGAAGAACTTGGTGATGTCGGCCCGATCGAGCCGACGGAACGGCACGTAGGCGCCGTAGCTGATGATCCCTCGCATGGCGGCGAGCATACCGGCGACGAGGCATGCCGACCGCGGCAGAACTGCGGTCCGCCGGTTTCTGTCCGGCCTCGTTCCTCGGCCGGACGGCATGCTTGCCTTGTCGGGTCGGCCGAGCGTTGCTCGGCCTCCTGTGCTCCGGGCGTGGCCTCAGCCCGGAGTCGGCGTACCGGTCCGGCGGTGATGCTGCCGACGCCGCTCAGCGGGTGTTACCACCCTGGCCGAAGACCGTCGTGTCCGGTTGACTCGCGGCATGCAGGTGATCGTGTACCGGATCAGGTGTCTCGCCCGCTCGCAATGGCCGACCGCGCTGGCATTGGCGGTGGTCGTCGCGATGACGGGCGCGCCGGTCCTCACCTTGGTCGCGAGCGCCCGGCGCACCACAAGCGCTCCGGGCCGGTACGAGACGTCGTACATCACCGACGCGGACGTGGGCATCGAGCAGCAATCGGGTCCCCCACGACATGAGGAGATCGCGAGCCTTCCATCGGTCGAGTCCGTCTCGATGACCACCTTCGTGTTCGGCGCGCTCTCACCGATCGGGCAGGTCTCGGACGAAGTCGTCGTCGAGTCGCTTGTGTTCGCGGGCGATCTCGCCGGGTTCGCACTCCGTTTGGAGGAAGGCCGTCTGCGCACGAGCCGGCTGCTCGGCGAGGAGTGAGGCGACGCCGCTCGGGCGGCGGGCGGCGCGCCGGGCTCCACTAGGGTTGCGCCGCCCACTTCGACCGTTCGCCAGACAGGGAGCCGCTATGCGCCTCGGAGACACCGCCAACAACGACGCCGCTTCGTTCGGAAAGCCACTCGACGGCGTGCGGATCTTGGCGGTCGAGCAGATGCAGGCCCTCCCCTGGGGCACGCAGTTGCTGGCACGTCTCGGCGCCGAGGTGGTCAAGGTCGAGCACCCCACCGACGGCGAGTCGGGCCGCGGGTCCCTCCCGGCGATGCTCGACCCCGAGGGCCGCAAGGTCGGCTGCATCTACGTGCGCAATAACCTCGGCAAGAAGAGCGTCGGCATCGATCTGAAGAAGGGCCGCGACCTCATCCTCGACCTCGCGGGCAAATACGACGTGTTCTGCGAGAACTTCAAGGCCGGCGGCATGGACCGCATGGGCCT
>JBKJKR010000420.1:0-3143 GCA_046597135.1 Acidimicrobiales bacterium
CGACGCCCGGTCGGAGCCGGAACCGAACTGGTACGTGCCGCCCACCTCGTACCCGCCGTCGACCGTGACCGCGCGGCCACGGGGCGAGAGCTGCCCCGCCATCACGGGCCGCCGCCCGTCGCCGAACAGGGATGCGGCGACGTCGTCACTGGTGTAGATCGCCGCGAACGCCGTGCTGGCCGCGGCGGCCATGACCGACCAGCCGGTCGACCCGTCCTGGCGCGCGACTTCTTCGAAGACCTCGATGGTGGTCGCGATGTCGAGGCCGGCGCCGCCGAACTCGACCGGCACGAGCGCGTGGAGCAGTCCGGCGTCGACCAGCGCATCCGCGACCTGCAGGTCGAGAACCCCCGACCGCTCCGACGCGGCCGCCGCAGCTTCGACGATGGGCGCGAGCGCGCGGGCCTTCACGAGCAACGGAGACGTCGGTGCGGTCATCGGCTCAGGCTACGAAATCGACCACCGTGCCCGCGGGAACCAGCGACGCGAGTTGGAGGACCGCGTCGTTCGACATGCGGATGCACCCGTTCGACGCGGCCGTGCCCAGGAGCGATGGCTGGTTGGTTCCGTGCAACCCGATCTCGGGGAGGCCGCCGTCGAAGGAGTCGAGCACCTCGGAGAACGACGAGATGCTGAGGATCATCGGACCGTACGCGCCGCCCGGACGGGCCTGGGGCACCAGGGCGTTGACGAAGAAGCGGCCGAGCGGGGTCGGGGTGTTCGCTCGACCCACCACGATCGGGGTCTCGAGGAGCAGCGCCTCGCCTTCGTAGGCCCGCAGCATGCGATCGCCGACGGCAACGGTGATGTGGAACCGGTGACGCCGCAGCGTCACGTCCGTCGTGCGGATCCACCCGGTGACGCGGTTCGGACGCGACGCAAGCTCGACCTGGAGCCACGGATCGGTCTCGAGCCCACTGACCACCAGCACGGTGAGGGGGCCGCCGAAGTACCACGGGTTGATCTGGGGCAGTTCGGGGCGGAACGGGAGGCCACCCGGTGCGTCGTAGGTGACCAGCTCGGCGATCTCGGGGTGCACCTCGCCCACCAGCACTTCGTGGGCGGCAAGCGGCGGCGCCACCGGTGCCGGAGCGGGTGGCGCGGTCGCGGTCGTCTCGACCACCGGGTTGGCCGTCGTACTGGTGACGACGACCTCGCGCGCCGCCGAGGGCGTCGTTTCCGGCGTCGACGCGCTGCACCCGGCGGACAGCACGACCGCGGCGAGAAACGCCGCGGCCAGCCGGCCGGCGGTGCGCTCGCGCCGACCGAGACGTCGAGGCCGCGCCGGCGCGCGGGTGGGCAACAGGGAGGACGACATGGGGAACCGTCGGCAGTTGAGCAGATGACTTGACCGAGTGGGCGTCATCGCGCCGGGAATCTGGCGACGAGGTGGCCGACCGGCCGCCCGACCCGCGAGGATGCTGCGGGGTGCACGACCTCGAGGGGGATCATTGACTGAGCACGGAGTGCAGGACCGCGTCGTCATCGTGACGGGCGCGGGTCGGGGCATCGGACGCGGCATCGCGCGCCACCTGGGAAAGAACGGCGCGACGGTGGCGGTCGCGGAAAACCGCAAGCACCGGCTCGACGACGTCATCGCCGAGCTCGACTCGCTTGGGGTGCCGAACCTCGGTGTCGAATGCGACGTGGGTTCGCGCGACTCGGTGTTCGCGATGGTCGCCGACGTCGTGGGTGCGTTCGGCCGGGTCGACGGCATCGTCAACAACGCCCAGTCGTTCGTGTCGGCCAAGCCGCTCGAAGAGGTGAACGAGACCGAGATGGACCTGCTCTACCGCACGGGGCCCAACGGCACCTTGTGGGCCATGCAGGCGGTGTTCCCCCATATGAAGGAGCAGGGATGGGGGCGCATCGTCAACGTTGCGTCGGCCAACGGCATCCGTGGCGCGGCGGGCTTCGGGCCCTACAACGCGTCCAAGGAGGCGATCCGGGGCCTCACGCGCACCGCGGCCCGCGAATGGGGCCGCCATGGCATCGTCGTCAACTGCTACTGCCCCGCGGCTGCCGGCCACCGTGAGCCGCCGGCCCTGGACGACATCCGCCGCGACGCCTGGCATGCGATGTACTCGATGCACCCGATGGACCGCGACGGCGACCCGGAGGTCGACATCGCCCCGCCGGTGTTGTTCCTGTTGTCGGACGCGTGCCGCTACATGACCGGCGAGACGCTGATGCTCGACGGCGGCGGACTCATGCGCGCCTGACGGGCGGGCGCTACTTCAGGTCGGTCTTCGAGTCGGACTTGGTGGTGTCCTCTTCTTCGCCGCGCTTGAACTCGTTCTTGGCCTGACCGAGCGACCGGGCGAGACCGGGCAGCTTGGCGCCACCGAAGATCAACATCACGACCAGCAGAATGATCAGCAGCTCTGGTGTCCCGAGACCACCCATGGGTCCGTTCCTCTCGTCGACTTGCTCGTCCAACCCTATTCGTGTGTCGACCGGAATCGGATGTCACTGAAGCAGACATTGCGTGACGGCAAGGTGCACGTCACACCAAAACGCGGTGCTCCCCCGCCACGGCGGTACCCCGGGTAGGGTCGATTCCGTGCTCATCGAGATCGGCGACGACGTGTACGTGTGGTGCGGCAAAGGGCGGCTCGACGCCCCGAACGCCGGCATCATCGTCGAAGGCGACGGCCTCACGCTGGTCGACTCCTTGCTCGTCGGGTCCCAGGCGCAGGCGCTGGCCGAGGCCCTCGACACCTTCGGTCGTCCGGTGCGGCGCCTGGTCCTCACCGCCAGCCACGTCCCGTTCGTCGGGGGCAGCAACACGTTCAAGCTCGCCGCGGTCTACGGCTCGTCGACCACCAGCACCAACCTCGATCTCCCACCGAACGTCGCCGGATACCAGCATCTGTTCCCGGAGTTCGCGGACGAGTTCGAGGACCTCACGGCCCGCAAGGTGAGCCACATCGTGCAACAGCCCGCATGGCTCACCCAGAAGGTCGTGGCGGCGCCGCTGCCCGGGCTCCAAGGCGACAACCTGGTGGTGCAGGTGCCGCACGCCAACGTGGTGTTCGCCGGTTCGACCTGCAGCTTCGAAGCCCGACCGCTCGGCTTCGAGGCCGATCTCGCCGCGTGGCTCGGCGCACTCGACCAGGTCGCGCAGTGGGGGGCGATCATCG
>JBKJKR010000545.1:0-2552 GCA_046597135.1 Acidimicrobiales bacterium
CTCCAACTTCATCGGCGGCATCAAGCACATGCCGGTGCAGTTCACGCCCACCCGCTCCACGAACACGCCACCCATGGAACGCCTCGGTGCGGCGGCCACCGGTAGCTCACGCGGGTATGGCGCCCGCTAGCAGTTCCGCCGCGGCACGCTCGCGCGCCAGCATCGCCCGCTTGCGCAGCGGACCCCACGCGTAGCCACTGATCGCACCGTTCTCGCGGAGCACCCGGTGGCACGGGATGAGAAAACCGACCCGGTTCGCGCCGATCGCGTTCGCGACGGCACGAACCGATCGCGGCACGCCGAGCTCGGCCGCGACGGCGCCATAGCTCCGCGTGGTCCCCTCGGGGATGCGCACCAACGCCGACCACACCTGCACCTGCAGGTTGGTGCCTTTCATGACCACGGCGAGCGGGGCGTCGGCCCGCTCGGCCAGCGGCGCGAAGATCCGCTCACCCAGCTCACGCTGGTCGGACGAAATCACGTCCGCGGCCGGCCAGTCGAGGCGCAGGCGCTCCTCGGGGTCACGGCCCTCCGCGGCGAACGCCAACGCGCAGATGCCGCGCGGGGTGGTGGCCACGAAGGCATCGCCGAACGGCGACCCGACCCAGCCGGTACGGATCTCGAGGCCATCGCCTGCGCGTCGGACATCGCCGGGGGTGACCGCCTCGATCTGCACGAAGGCGTCGTACACGCGGCTCTGGCTCGACACACCGATCGCGTTCGCCGCCGCGAGCACCGGCTCGGACGACAGCAGATCGCGCGCCGCGGCAGCGTTGAGGAACTGCAACAGGCGCTTCGGGCTGATGCCGGCCCAGCGCGTGAACACGCGCTGCACATGGTCGGGCGACAGGTTCACGTGCGCGGCGACCGCCGCCAACGACGGCTGCGCGGCGCGGTGATCGACCACATAGGCGATCGCCTCGGATACGACATCGAAATCACTGGGCATACAGGTACCGTACGAGTGCGCATGACTCTGGTCGACCCGAATCCCGTCAACCTGCCCGTCCGGCGCCGTCCCTCGCTCGAGCGGTCGCTGCTGCTCGGCTTCAGCGCCCTTGCGTGGGTCGGCTGCGCGGCGCTCATCGCCTTCGTCGGGCTCCGGATCGCGCACCAGGACGGCCGTCCGCTCGTCGCAACTGCGCAGTCGCTCACCTTGTACCTGTTGTTTCCGGCCTGGATCGCTTTCGGCTTCGCGATTGGCACCCGCCAGCGGGCGCTGCTGGTCGCCAGCGCCTTCCTGGCCGTGACGCATCTGGCCTGGCTCTACCCCGAGGTGCGCACCGGTGTGGCAATCAGCGCCTCTGCTCGCCAGGCGCCGGCCATACGCGTCTTCAGCGCAAACCTGTACGTCGACAACGCTGATCCTGGGCGTATCGCCGAGGAGGTCCGGGCGTCGGGGGCCGACATCGTGCTGCTCCAGGAGTACGGCCGCGAGAACCGAAGGGTGTTCGACGCGTCGGGGGTCCTCGACCCCTATCCGTACCAGATCGAGTTCGAGCAGAACTCACCGTTCGGCGCGCTTATCGCGAGCCGGCTCCCGTTCGTCAGTTCCGAGCTCGCCGACATCGGCGGGGTGACGATGCCCACCGCGGTGGTCGACACCGCCATCGGCCCGGTGGAGGTGATCAGCGTGCACGCCAAGCGCCCGGTGACACAGGGCGAGAACAGTGGCTGGACCGCCCAGCACGCCGCCCTCGCGGCGCGCGTCCGCGACCGCGCCCGGCCGGTGATCTACGGGGGCGACTTCAACGCCACCACGTCGCACCGACCGTTTCGTGATCTGCTCGACGCCGGGGTCATCGACGCCAATCGGGCGCGCGGCAAAGGCCTGTCGAACAGCTGGCCGAACGATCGCGCGTTCCCACCGCTCATCCGCATCGACCACGTGCTCGTCACCGAGGAGCTCGTCCCGTTGCGGGTGCGCAACGGTGAGGGCGCAGGGAGCGACCACGTGCCGCTCGTGGTCGACCTCGCGCTGGTCGGGGCGCCGCGATGAGCAACAGCGCGATGAGTGACCTGCCGATCACGTTCGGGGCCGACGATGCCACGAGGGCGCGCGACCTGCGGCGCATGAAGGCCCGGGCCACCGGACTGTTCGTGTTCGTCACCGTCGCGTTCGTCGTGGCGCGCGTGTTCGAGGGTGATGGCGGCTGGCTGCCGTACGTCCGGGCCACGTGCGAAGCGGCGATGGTGGGCGCGCTCGCCGACTGGTTCGCAGTCACCGCGCTGTTCAAGCACCCGCTCGGGCTGCCCATTCCGCACACCGCGATCATCCCCAAGCGCAAGGACCAACTCGGCCGCAACCTCGGCGAGTTCGTCGAGCAGAACTTCTTGTCGACCGACGTGGTCAGCGAGAAGCTGCGGTCGATGTCGGTGGCCGGCCGGGCCGGCCGGTGGCTCGAGGAACCGGCGAACGCCGATCGAGCGAGCGAGCAGGTCGGTGCGCTCGTCCGCGGCGCGATGGACGTGCTTCGCGACGACGAAGTGCAAGGCGCGATCGAGCACGGCATCGTCGCTCGTGTCCAGGCGCTGTCGCTCTCGTCGATGGC
>JBKJKR010000618.1:0-4942 GCA_046597135.1 Acidimicrobiales bacterium
GCGCGCGCTTCGCGATGGCCGCCGCTGCGTCGTACCCGATGTGCGGAGCGAGCGCCGTGACGTTCATGAGACTGCGCGAGAGATGCTCGTCGATGGTCGCCCGGTCGGGCTCGATGCCCACGGCGCAGTGTGCGGTGAACGAGACCGAGGCGTCGGCGAGCAGCGCGAGGCTCTCGAGCGTGTTGTGGGCCATGACCGGCTTGGCCACGTTGAGCTGGAAGTTGCCCTGCGTCCCTGCGAACGCCACCGTTGCGTCGTTGCCGAACACCTGCATCGCCACCATGATCAACGCCTCGCTCTGGGTGGGGTTGACCTTGCCCGGCATGATCGACGAACCGGGCTCGTTCGCGGGAATGGTGAGCTCGCCGATGCCGGCGCGCGGCCCCGATGCGAGCCAGCGCACATCGTTCGCGACCTTCATCAGTGCGCCCGCCAGCCCTCGCAGGCTCGCGCTGAACGCCACCACGGCGTCGTGCGCACTGAGCGCGACGAACAGGTTGTCGGCCTCGTGGAAGCCGAACCCGGTGGCCGCGGCCAGGCGCTCGGCCACGCGTGCACCGAAACGCGGGTGCGTGTTGAGCCCGGTGCCCACGGCGGTCGCGCCGAGCGCCAACGCCAGCAGACCCTCCTCGGCGGCGCGCACCCGCCGGATTGCGTCCTCGAGCTGGGCCGCCCACGCGCCGATCTCCTGGCCGAGCGTGATAGGTGTCGCGTCCTGCAGGTGCGTTCGCCCCACCTTGACCACATCGGCGAATGCCTCCGCCTTGGCGTGCAGCACCTCGCACAGGCCGTGCACGGCGGGATAGAGCCGCTCGTGGATGTCGAGCATCAGCGCGACGTGCATCGCCGCCGGGAAAACGTCGTTGCTCGACTGGCCCCGGTTGACGTGGTCGTTCGGATGCACCGGGTGCTTCGACCCGACGACCCCGCCTGCCAGTTCGATCGCCCGGTTCGCAATGACCTCGTTGGCATTCATGTTGGTCTGGGTGCCCGACCCGGTCTGCCACACCACCAACGGGAAGTGCTCGTCGAGCCGGCCGGCCACCACCTCGTCGGCCGCGGCCACGATCAGCGCGGCGAGGTGCTCGTCGAGCTCGCCCAGTTCGGCGTTCGTGGATGCGGCCTGCGACTTCACGAGCCCGAATGCCCGGATGATCGAACGACCCCACACGAACCGGTCGCGACCGATGCGGAAGTGGTCGAGACTGCGTTGGGTCTGCGCGCCCCACAGGCGTGTTGCCTCGACCCGCACCTCACCCATCGAATCGGTCTCGAGGCGCGTCGTTTGCTCGTCCATCGTGAACCTCCGACCGCCAGTGTCCCAGGTGCAGCCCGGAACGGTGGCCGCGCCCGAGTGTCGCGGGCGCATTCAGCCGAAGAGGTGCTTCGGTACCGCGTTGTCGAGCTCGGCCAGAGTCCAGGCCGGGTTGGAGCGATGGTCACCGCGGAAGATGGTGCGCTCGTTGCGATACGACGACCACAGTGCGATCTCACCCCCCGATGCGTGGAACACGTTCCCGGAGTAGGCGCCACCCTTCTCGGTGCACAGCCACGTGACGATGGGCGCGACGTAGCTCGGCGGCGGCGTGTTGTCGTAGTTGTCCCACATCTCATCGTCGATCTGGCCGGTGGCGTGCAACTCCTCGAAGTGCGCCCGGCTCATCTCGTGCAGCCGAGTCGCGGCGCCGGGCGCGAGGCAGTTCGCCGTGACACCGGAACCGGCGTGCTCGTGCGCGATGGCCTTGGTCATCGAGATCACGCCACCCATCGCCGCGGCGAAGATCGGGCTGCCGAGCAGACCCGTCGCGCCGTACGACGTGGTCGTGATGATCCGACCCCACCCGCGCTCGACCATGCCCGGCACGACGGCGCGCGAGAGCCAGAACTTCTGCGACAGGAAGAGGCCGAGGAACCGCTGGTACTCCTCGTCGGTCGCGTGGAGGTTCGCCTCGAGCAGCGCGCCGGCACACCCGACGAGGATGTCGACGCGACCGAAGGCCGCCACGGCGGTCGCCACGGCCGACGCGCATCCCGCGGCGTCGCCGACCGATTCGTAGCTCGCAACGGCGTGGCCGCCCGCGGCGACGATGTCGGCAACGGTGGCGTCGGCCGCGCTGGAGCTGGCCCCCTGCCCCAGCTCCGAAGTGCCGAGGTCGTTGACCACCACCGACGCGCCGTGCGCAGCAAGCGACAATGCGCATGCCTGGCCGATGCCGTTGCCGGCGCCCGTGACGAGCGCGACGCGACCTTCGAGTGCGGCGGCCATGAGTTCCCCCTGCGATGCGGCGGTGGGACCGCAGGCGCGATCCGGCTCCCCCGAGCCCCGATCATTCATGTACCGATTCCGTCACGGTGTCAAGAACCGTCGAGCATGGACGTTCCAGGGCCCTGCCCCGACAAGACGTAGGCTCGGCTCCGATGCGCCTGAACGAGTTCGCTCCCGACCTGACGCCGCTCGACATGGCTGCGAGCCAAGAGTTCGCAAGCCTCCTGCAGAGCGCCTCCGATCTGTCCATCCCCCATTCGCCGGCGGTCAACTACCGGTCGCGCCACACCGTGATCCGCCATCAACGGTTCCACTTCACCGAGTGGGGCCGGCCCGGCAATCCGCAGATACTGCTGCTGCACGGCGGCAACCAGTCGTCGCATTCGTGGGACCTCGTCAGCCTGCACCTCGCCGACCGCTACCACGTCTTCGCGCTCGATCAACGGGGCCACGGCGATTCGGAGTGGAGCCCCGAGCTCGACTATTCGATCGACGCCATGGTCGGCGACGTGGTGGCGTTCATCGCCGACCAGCAACTGCAACGTCCGATCGTGTTCGGCCATTCGATGGGTGGCCGGATCTCGCTCACCCTGGCCGCTGAACACCCCGAGATCGCGCGGGCGTTCGTGATCGTCGATGTCGGCCCGGAGATCACGCTCGAGGGCACCAAGACCATCCAGAACTTCGTCATCCAGAACGTCGAGTTCGACGACCTCGAGGTGTTCCTCGACAACGTCGTGAAGTACGACCCGTTCCGCTCGCGCGCCCACATCGAACGCACCGTGAAATACAACATGCTCCGCCGGGTCGACGGGAAGTACGTGAGCAAGGTCGATCACCGTCGCCTGCCGGTGCGCAACCGCGACCTCACCCTCGACCACGTGCGCACCATCGACTGCCCCGTGCTGGTGCTGCGGGGCGCCGAATCGAACATCCTCGCCCCGGACGCCGCCGAACGTTTCGCCGAAGCCCTGCCCAACGGCTCGCTCATCACGGTGCCGAACTGCGGGCACAACGTGCACTCGGGCAACACGCTCGGGTTCCTCGACGCAATCGGCCCGTTCCTCGAGGGACTCATCCCCCCACCGGCCTGACGCTGCGGCGCGTCGCCCGCCCCGGGTCCGTACGGGCGCGGTGGGTCAGTTGCGGTCGATGAGCTCGAGCGCCCGGGCCGCGGACACCGCCTGCAGCCGGGAGTGCGCGTTCAGCTTGTGCAGGATGCTTCGCACGTGGGTGCGCACCGTGTGCGCGCTGAGCTCGAGCCGCATGGCGATGTCGTCGGTGGAGCTGCCGCGAGCCAGCAGCACCAGCACCTCCCGTTCCCGAGTGGTGAGCTCCTCCGCTGGTCGAGCCCGGCGGGGGTCGACGTGACGGGCCAGGTCCTGGAGCATGCCGGCCGGAATGGCCACCTCGCCGGCGTGCACGCGGCGGATCGTCGATACCAGGCTCGCGAACGGCGATCGTTTGGCGAGGTAGCCGCGACACCCCGCTTCGAGCGCCGCGGCGAGCGACGCCGGGTCGGGGTGGCCGGCCAGGATGACCACGCCGGTCGCTGGGAAGGCCGCCACGATGCGGGCCGCCAACTCGATGCCGCTGCCGTCGGGGAGCTGGCGATCGATGACCACCACGTCGGGCTGGGCGAGGGCGAGCGCCTCGATTGCCTCGGCCGCGCTGACCGCGCGGCCGGCGGCCACGAGGTCAGGCATGGTGGACAAGGCGACCAGCAGGACATCGGCCACAAGGTCTTGATCGTCGACGACGAAGACCGAGGTCGGTCTGACGTTCGCAGTTTCCGTGCCTGACGTGTGACCGCTCAATGCCTGCCGCGACCTCCCCCTGCGCTCGGACACGAAAAGTGCCGCGCGAATAGTCGAGAAAGTCGCAGCAATTATGGAATCTGCGGGCTCGCATTCTGGCTGGTTCCTAGGCGCATTCTGGCCACCTCACCCGTATAGGGGGTGGGGCTCCTGCGTCTGCGGTAGGCGCAACGGAAGGCGATTTGCCCGAAGAATGACGCCGTACGCAGACCCGATCAGCCGTGCGCCGACACAGGGCGAGGCCGACGACAACGTCGTGCGCCCCGGCGGTGGCCGGGGCGCACGGGCAGAACATCGCGGGTCGGATGGCGCACACCACCGCGGCAAACCGTCCTGACCAGTAGTGACGGATGTCACGTAACAACCCCGGGCGCTCGGGAAAGACCCGTCCACGGGTGAGGTGGCCGGCGGGGCCGCCTCAGAAGAGAAGGTCGGGAACGATGAGGTGTGGCGGTCGAGCTCGGGCGGGACACCAGATGGGCAAACATCCGACGAGCGAGGGTTGGCGATGAGACGCTTCTCGACACGCCGCGTCTGCGATTGGCCGAACTGTGGCCGGGACGCGATTCACGAAATGGTCATTGACGAGCGACGACGCGAGTGGTGTGCCGCACATGTGAACGATGCGGCACGGGGCGAATCCGTGGCTACTTCGTGCCCCGGGCGTTGTAGGCCTCTTCGACGGTACCCGGAATGCGCCCGCGGCCGCTGATCGCGAATCCGTTCTCCTTGGCCCAACGCCGAATGGCTTCGGTTTGCGTCGGGTCGCGACGAACGACCCGACGATGGCTCGGACCGGACGAGGTCGGAGTGGTCGCGGCGCGCGTGCGCGCCGACCGGGCACTCGAGACGAACGGGG
>JBKJKR010000271.1:0-3468 GCA_046597135.1 Acidimicrobiales bacterium
GCCCGCGGCAACTTCGCCTCCTGGATGCGCTGGAAGGTCAGCGACTCGGGCGACCTGCCGAACCTGTTGCTCACCCTGAAGGCCGGTGGCAACGGTCGTGTCGCGCTCACGGCGTCGGATGCGATCACCACGCTCTTCGACTTCCTCGGAATCGTCGAGCCATCACCCGCGACGCGTGCCCGGTTCGAGGCCTGGTACACGTCTGCCAACACGTCCGCCAATGGCTGGTCGATCCGGGGCAACGCCCTGATGATCGGCATGGTCAGCCCCGACTTCCAACTCGCCTAAGAGGACGCGCCATGACGAACTTGACCGCACCCGCCCGCTCGAGCGACCCGATGGAACGCAAGCGTCGCGAGGTGAGCCGCCGCCGCTTCCTGCAAGGAGCCGCCGCACTCGGTGGCGCCGCGATGGTCGACCCGATGTTCCTGCGCGATTCGGCGTGGGCCGGGCCGCCGCTCGGCGTGCGCGATCGCATCTTCGTGCTCATCGAGCTCTCGGGTGGCAACGACGGCCTGAACACGCTCGTGCCTGCGTCGGACAGCGCGTACTACACACGGCGCGGCACGGCGCAGAACGCGACGACGCCCGGATCGAACAGCGCCATCGGCATCCCGGCCAACCTCACCCTTCCGGTGGGCGAGGGGTTCGGGCTCCACCCGAACCTCACGTATCTGAAGAGCCGATTCGACGGCGGTGATCTCGCGATCGTGCGCGGCGTCGGTCACCCATCGAAGGACCACAGCCACTTCTCGTGCATGGCGCGCGTCATGGCCGGCAACAACTCCGAGGTGTACACGACGGGCATGTTCGGGCGTTGGCTCGACGGCATGGGGATGGACGGGCTCGCCGGCATCAACGTGGGTGACTCGAGCGTGCCACTGGTGCTCCACGGTGCCCAGGCCGAGGTGACCGGCCTGCCGAGCTGGGGTGGTCTGTTCGGTGCCAGCACCCAGCAGTACGAGACGCTCGCCTACGACTCGTTGCTGAACCTCGGCAACGACGATGTGGGCCGCGGGTTCTGGTCGAACGAGGTCGCAGACACGTTCCAGGCCGCGGTGCGCGAAGCCCGACGCATCAACCCGATCTACTCGCCGAACGTCAACACGAACAACTACCTGGCCCGCAATCTCACCTTCGCGGCGCGCCTCATCAACCTCGACCTCGGCGCACGCATCATCACGGTCAGCCAAGGTGGCTACGACACCCACAGCGATCAGCTCGGTGGGCACGCGAACCTGATGAAGAACCTCGACGACGGCATCAAGGCACTGTTCCAGAACGTGTCACCGTCGTTCCGCAGCCGCGTGGTCGTGATGACGTACTCGGAGTTCGGTCGCCGGGTCGAGCGCAGCGACTCCGCAGGCACCGATCACGGCACGTCGTCGGTGATGTTCGTGGTGGGCGACCACGTGCACGGTGGTCTCGCGAGCGATGCGCCGTCGTTGACCGCGCTCGACAGCCGCGGCGATCTCAACCTCACGACCGACGTGCGTTCGGTGTTCGCGACGGTGTTCGACGACTGGCTCGGCGCGGACCACACCGAGGTTCTGGGAGCCACGTACCCCAAGCTCAACCTGTTCGACCAGAACTCGGGGGCCGGCAACGCCGACCCGCTCGTGACGACCGTCGCGTTCCAGTCGTTGCAGCCGGCGCGAATCCTCGACACGCGCAGCGGCATCGGGCTCGGCCGCATCTTCCGGCTCGGCGCCGGGCAGTCCATCGATCTCCAGGTGACCGGTCAGGGCAACGTCCCTGCGACCGGTGCCGGATCGGTGAGCATGAACGTCACGGTCACCGGGTGCGATGCACCGAGCTACCTGACGATTTGGCCCACCGGTGATCCGCGGCCGAACGCTTCGAACCTCAACATGGTCACGGGCCAGACGGTGCCCAACCTCGTGGTGTCGAAGCTCGGCGCAGGCGGCAAGATCAGCATTTTCAACGCGGCGGGCACCACCAACGTGATCGTCGACGTCGTCGGTTGGTTCCCGGTCGACAACTCGTTCACCTCACTCGTGCCGGCCCGCGTGCTCGACACCCGCGTCGGCATCGGCGTGGCCAAGGGCAAGGTCGGGCCTGGGGGTGTCGTCTCGCTCACCCTTCGCAACCGCGGTGGCGTCCCTGATCGGAGCGACCTCGACGCAGTGGTCCTCAACGTCACCGTCGCCGAGCCGACCGTGCAGAGCTACATCACCGTGTGGCCGAACGGCGAGGCGCAACCGAACGCGTCGAACCTGAACATGGCCGAAGGCCAGACCGTGCCGAACCTCGTGATCTCGAAGGTGGGCACCGACGGCATCGTCAAGCTGTTCAACGCGAACGGCACGACGCACATCATCGCCGACGTGCTGGGCTGGTTCCCGCGGGGCAGCGGGTTCCACCCGTTGGTGCCCTCGCGCATCCTCGACACCCGCACGGGCAACGGCGCGCCGAAGGCCAAGGTCGGCACGGCCGGTCTGCTCGAGCTCCAAGTGGCCGGGCGCGGCGGCGTGCCGACCGACGCACGGTCTGCGGTGCTCAACGTGACGGCCACCGAGCCCGACGCGGTGAGCTACCTCACGGTGTGGCCCGCGGGTCAGGGCCGTCCGGACGCTTCGAGCCTCAACACGTCGCCCGGGGTCACGGTGCCCAACTTGGTGATCACCAAGCTCGGCACCGGCGGGGTGGTCGACCTCTTCAATGCGTTCGGCACGGTGCACGTCATCGCCGACGTGGTGGGCTGGTTCGACTGACGCTCGTCTATGGTGCGCGCATGTCGCATGCGCCGCTTCTCGAAGGTCGTTTCGCCGTGGTAACCGGTGGTGGTGCCGGCATCGGCGGCGGGGTGTCACGTGTCCTCGCGAGCGAGGGCGCGGTGGTCATCCTCAACGACATCGACCCCGCGCTGGCCGCGACCAACGTGGCCACGATCGAAGCGGCGGGTGGCCGTGCGGTCAGCGTCATCGGCGACATACGCGACCGTGAGGTCGTGCTGCGACTCCGCGACACCGCGCTCGAGGTGGGTGGCGGTCGCGTCGACGTCCTCGTGAACAACGTCGGCGACTTCCGCTACGGCAACGGCCTGTTCCTGCGCTCCACCGAGGACGGCTGGCTCGACCAGTACCGCATCACCCTCGAGCACGTGCTCCGGTGCACGCAGGCGTTCCTGCCGACCATGCAGGAGCAGGGCTCTGGAGCGATCATCAACAACTCCACGGTCGAGGCGATCCGCGGCATCCCGTACAACTCGGTGTACTCGGCCATGAACGCGGGGGTCATCGCGTTCACGAAGAGCCTCGCCATCGAGGTCGGCCGGTACGGCGTCCGCGTCAACTGCATCGCTCCCGACATGGCCGACACGTTGCAGACCCCGGCCGAGGCCATGTTGCGGGGCCGCGACCCTGAGCTGATCCGCTCGTGGATACCGCTCGGCCGCTTCGGCGAACCCGACGAGTACGGGCGTGTCGTGCTGTTCCTCGCGAGCGA
>JBKJKR010000285.1:0-3292 GCA_046597135.1 Acidimicrobiales bacterium
CAGTCGCCGCGCGATCAACGCGGCCATCACGGCAGCCGCCAACGTGTCGGCGGTCGAGAGTGCGATCGCTCCGGGCACACCGGCGACCCGCATCGCGCCGGCCAGCATCACCGGATACGTCGGGTGCTTGGCGAAGACCACGTAGTCGTCGGTGCCGGCCACGCGGGTCGCAAGGTCGTAGGGGAAGGCGCCGCCCTCGGGATCGATGGCGGGCATCGGGTGCGCGAACCGCCAGCCCGCACCTGAGGCCAGCTGATCGGCCTGGGCGACCGCGGCGCCCTCATCGGCCTGCTGCAGCTGGTGCGGGTGCACCAGCACGAAGATCACGGCGAGCACCGCGGCGAGGGCCAGCACGTGCGCGACGAACGGCTTCGGCACGCGTCGGACGACGCCTGCGGGCGCCGGGGCCTCGTCGACCGGACGGTCGACCTGGAGCGTGCTCACCAGGCAGATATCGGCCTGCGACGCAGCCAGTTGAGCGCGGGCTCGGGCCGATCGGCCTCAGCTCCGCCATGGAAACGCCGATGAACACGTGGATGACCGATGTTCGCCATCCGCCCCCTGCGGCCCCCGGTGCCGGCCCCACCTCCGTTCTTCGGACCCCCGACGACCGCTACGGTCGTCCATCGTCCGAAGAACGGTCGAATGGCCAGCTGACCGGACGGTTGCTGTGGCTGACGATCGCACTGATCCCGCTCGCGGTCGGGTGGGTGGTGTGGGCCACGCCAGGCGGCTCGGGCGACTTCAACCAGCGCGTCACCCTCGCACCGTTCGACCTCGCCCTCGGCGGGCTGGTGGTCGTGTGGGCGGGCGGTCGCCTGCGGGACGGCGTTCCCCGGCCCACGTGGTCGGCGGGCGTGCTCCTCGCCGCTGCGTTCACAGCGGTCTACGTCATCGCGTTCGCCGCGCACCCCTCCTGGCGCGGGTTCGAGTACGCCATGCGACTCTTGGCCGGAGTGGCCGTCGTCGATGTGGTGCGTCGGATGCATCGCGACAACCTGCGCCGGACCTGCGTCGTGCTCGTGGGCGCCGGCGTGTTCGAATCGGTGCTCGCAGTGGCACAGAGCATCAACGGTCGTGGGTTCTCGCTCTACCCGTTCGACTACGCCAGTCCGCTCTACGCGTTCGGCGACGCGCACGCGGCGCGCGCCGGGCTCTCGCACCCGTATCACCTCACCGTGTTCCTGTTGCTCGCCGTGTTCGGCGCGCTCATCGGCAGTCGCGACGCGAGCGCACGTGAGCTGCGCCTGTGGCTCGGCGCCACCGCGCTGCTCGGCGCGGGGCTCGCCGTGACCTTCTCGCGGGCGATGATCCTCGGGCTGGTTCCAGCCGCGCTGGTGTGGTGCATCGCTCGCCGCGACCGAATCGGCCGCGCCGCGCGGCCGATGGTCGGCGCACTGTTCCTCGGCCTTGTCTGCACCTCGCTCGTGTTCGCGAGCGGCTGGACGGCACGAGCACAGCAATCCACCGGATCGGGCGCCGACCGCGGCCGGGTCGCGTTGGCCGAGCACAGCCTCGGCGTCTCTTTCGATCATCCGTTCGCGGGTGTCGGCCCGGCCAGGTACGTGATCGCGCTGAGCGAGAGCGCGGAGCGCGACGTGGAGTTGTTGCCGCCCCACAACATCGTGGCGCAGGCCGCGGCCGAGCTCGGCGTGGCCGGCGGCGTCGTCGTCGCGTTGGCCGGTCTGTGGTTCGCGCGCCGGTTGTTGCGTCGCCCGGCGTTGCTCGTGGGCGGTGCCGGGCTGCTCGTGCCGTTCCTGCTGCTCGACGCCTACCCGTACGTGTTCCCCACCGGTCTCGCGATCAGCGCGATCTTGATCGGCCTGCTCGAGAACACCACGCTGCGCGAGCGCACGCCATGACCCTCACCGAGGAACCTCGCGCCGAAACGCAGGCTGCACCGGGGCGGACACCGTTCCCCACACCTTGGCGACGCATCGTGCACCTGGCGCTGTTGGCCACGCTCACCATGGCGACGGTCGTCCTGTGGGATGTCAACCGCACCGGCTCGCATCCCGCGAACCTGTTGCAGGGCGCCGCGGACGGCCCGGCGTACGCGTTGCTGCGCGAGGACTTCCCCGACATCGAGTTCCGGCCCGGGCTGGGCCTCGACGGCCAGCAGTACTACGCCATGGCCCGCGAGCCCGTGCACCTCGACCGGGCCGCCGATTCGCTCGACCGGCCGATCTACCGTTGGCAACGGCCACTCTTCCCGTGGCTCGCGCGGGTCGTGGACCCCACAGGCGGTGGTGGTGCCGGCCTCGTCGCCGCCTTCTTCGTCGTCGGCATCGCCGCGCTGCTGGCCGGTGGGATCGCGGCCGGCGCGCTCAGCACCGCGCTCGGCGGACGCACGTGGCCGGCCGCGCTGTTCCCGTTGCTTCCCGGCGCGTTCATGTCGTTGCGCGTGACCGTGTCCGACTCGCTGGCCATGGCGCTGGTGCTCATGGCGCTCGCACTGTCGACGCATCGACGCGCCGGCCTCGCGGTGGCCGTGGCGTGCCTGGCCGCGCTCACGCGCGAGACCGCAGTCATCGTGTTCATCGGCTGGGCACTGGCGCGTCGCACCAAGGCCACCACCTCGCTCGCCGTCGCACCCGTGGCCGTCGCCGGGATGTGGGCGGCGTGGTTGCGCATCACGCTTCCTGCCGCGCCACCGGAGAAGGTCGACGAGCTCGGTCTGCCCTTCGTCGGGCTCGTGGGTGCGGTGCGCGAGCACTGGCTCGAGGGCACCGACCGGCTGGGCATGTTGTCGACGCTCGCCGCACTCACCGTGGCCGTCGCGGCCCTGGCACGGACGAGGCGTTCACATCCCCTCATGCCGGCGCTGGTGCTGAGCCTGGCCTTCGTATCGCTGATGAACCACAACGTGGTGGGCATCGACTTCGGTGCGACCCGCTCGACGATGCCGCTGGCCGTGCTCGCGCTGTTGTGCCTCGCGACGGGTCAGCGTCGGGTCGAGCTCGCAGCACCCGAGCAGGGCGACACCGGCATGGTCGGCCCCGGGGTCGTGTCGGGTGGGGCCGACAACCGGTAGATCAGCACGCTGCCGCCGATGTCGTCGACCGGGCAGTAGGCCCGCAGCCACGCCAGTTCGTCACGGTCGAGTTGGGTGAGTCGCGTCGCGCTGACCACAACCCAGCCCGACACGTCGGCCGCGTCGGCACCGCGCAGCTCACGGGTGCCCGACGGGTTGTCGATGCCACGCGGCCGCAGCAACGCGACCCACGCATCGGGGTGAGTGGTGGCCCATGCGGCGACCCGGTCGTTGTCCTGGCCATAGTCGAGGTTCGAG